>CAYSQN010000025.1:4309-8207 GCA_964433305.1 Microcaldota archaeon
CCGCCCCCGCGGGGGGCCCCACCCCCCCCCCCCCCCCCCACCCCGGCCCCCCCCGGCCCCGCCCCCCCGGGGCGGCCCCCCCCCGCCGGGGCCCGGGGGCCCCGGGGAGAATGTGCTGGTGCCTTTTGCCGGAGTAGGTCCGTTTGCGATTAGAATAGCAAAGAAAGCGCCAACTGCTTCGGTAGTTGGAGTGGAGCTCAACCCCAGGGCTTGCGAATTTTTCAGGAAGAACGCGGCGAGGAACAAGTGCAACAATATTTCTATTGTTGAGGGGGATGTTGGGAAAATTTTGCCAGGCAAGTTGTTGGGATGGGCGGACAGGGCGGTGATGCCGCACCCCACTGCATCGAGGGAATTTCTCCCTTTTGTCATTCCTTGCATGAAACTGGGGGGGATGCTCCACTACTATTCGTTTGGGGAGGCAGGCAACCCCTTTGAGGCTGCCGAAAAGGAGGTGGAGGAAGCGGCTGCTAAGGTTGGAAGGGAAGCGAATGTGATTTTCACAAGAGTGGTTCGCCCATATTCCAAGTCCACCGTGCAAGCCGTGGTGGATGCGGAGATAATTTGAGCGGGCAATGATTAAGCTAAACTAAAACTCGACAAAATCCGTGCGCATGTAGTCGCGCAGAGCTTGAGGCACTTCAAAGCCGTTCTCCTTTTGGAAGTTTTCCATTATGGCAATCATTGTCCTCCCCACCGCAAGCCCGCTGCCGTTGAGGGTGTGCACGAATTCCACCTTACCTCCCTTTCGGAAGCGGATGTTGGCGCGGCGCGCCTGGAAGTCGGTGCAATTCGAGCAGGAGGAAATTTCCCTGTACTTGTCCTGAGAGGGAAGCCACACTTCGACGTCGTAGGTTTTTGCAGATGCGAATCCCAGGTCCCCGGTGCATAGCTCTATCACGCGGTAGGGCAATTCAAGCTTCTGGAGCACGAGTTCGGCCTCCTTTACCATAAGCTCCAGTTCCCCATATGAATGCTCTGGCGGGGAAAAATGCAATAGCTCCACCTTGTTGAACTGGTGCTGCCTCATTATGCCCTTGATGTCCTTTTGGTAGCTGCCGGCTTCCCTCCTGAAGCAAGCCGAGTATGCGCAGAAGCGCATGGGAAGCTGTGCTTCTTCCAGTATTTCTCCTGCAAACAGGTTGGTGCCGGGAACTTCGGAGGTGGGTATGAGCCAAAGGTCCTCGCCTTCCACCTTGTAGCTCTCTTCGGAAAACTTGGGCAGCTGCCCAGTGCCAGTCATGGACTTGGTGTTGACCAGGTAGGGCGGGATCATCTCGGTGTAGCCGTTCATGGAATGCAGGTCCATCATGAATGAGATGAGCGAGCGCTCAAGGCGGGCGGCAAGCCCTTTTAGGAAAACGAATCGGTGCCCTGCGACCTTAGCCCCACGCTCAAAGTCAATGAGGCGCTTGTCTGCAACTTCGTAATGCGGCTTGACGTCCTTGCTTGTAAGCTTTGGGGCGCCCCATTTGCGCACCTCCGGATTGTCAGCCTCGCTCTTGCCAATGGGAACGGACTGGTCCGGAAGGTTGGGAACGGCAAGGAGGATGGCGTTCATTTGCCCTTCAAGCCCGTTTGCCCGTTGGTCAAGCTCGTCTATTTTCTGCGAAAGCTTCTTTGTCTTTTCGAGGATAGCCTGCACACTGTCGCCTTTTTTCTTTGCCTCGGCAATTTGCATGGACTGCGCGTTCTTTTCAGCCTTGAGGCCGTCGCACTCGGTTTTTGCCTGGCGCCAAAGCTTGTCAAGGGAGACCAGCGCCTCGGCAGGGGAGATGTCCGCCTGCCGGTTGCGCAGCGAGGTTTCTAGGATGGAGGGGTCGGCGCGTATTTCCTTGAGCGAAAGCATGGAATCACTTCAGGTGGGCCTTGAGCTGCTCAACAAGCTCCTCGCCGATGCGCGCTTGCGCCTCCTTGGTGCTGCCCCCGATGTGGGGGGAGAGAAGCACGTTGTCAAGCTCGCACAGCTTGCCCTCGTAGGGCTCTTGCGGGTAAACGTCCAGGCAGGCGCCGGCAATATGTCCTTCCTTGAGCGCGGAACAGAGCGCTTCCTCGTCCACCAATCCTCCCCTTGCGGTATTGACAAGAACCGCGGTCTTTTTCATCTTGGAAAACGCCGGCCCGTTCACCAGCCCTTTTGTTTCTGGCGTGAGGGGCACGTGCAGGCTGATGAAGTCGGAAGAGGAGAACAGCTCGTCAAGGTTGACCGCTTTGCCAATGCCCGAGGGTTTTGAGTGGGGGTCATAGTAGATTATTTCCATCCCCAATGAGCGCGCTTTTAGCGCAAGCATGGAGCCGATGCGGCCGAAGCCCACCACCCCGAGGGTTTTGCCCTGTATTTCCCTGCCGGTCAGCTCCTTTTTCGCCCATATCTTCCTTTTCATGGCTGAGTCCGCGCGGGGCAGGCTGCGGGAAAAGGAAAGAATGAGGGCAAGGGCAAGCTCGGCTACCGCGTTGCTTGAGGCGCCAGGGGTATTGATCACTTTTATGCCCCGCTTCTCGCAGGCAGGAAGGTCGATGGTATCGAGGCCAACCCCTGCGCGGGCGACTACCTTGAGGACTGGGGCGTGGGAGAGCAGTTCTTCGTTCACCTTGGTGGCGCTACGGGTTACAATCGCCCCGGCATCCTTTAGCGATGCGAACAAGTCATTTGGAAGGTACGCGACCTCGCCTAGCTTGCGTATTTTCTCCACCACTTCCTCTTCCATCTTCTCTGAAATCACAATTTTCATTTTTTTTCACCTTGCTTTAAGATTGGAATTTTTCACTTGCCAAGCACTTTTCTTATGGAGCTAAATGCGTAGTCCAGGTGCGCGTCATCGAAGTTGCCGATATGGCATATCCTGAAGAACTTGCCTTTCAGCTCGCCGAAGTCGCGGGCACAGACCAGCTGGTGCTCCTCGCGCAATCGCTTGCGCACCTCGTCCGCGCCCTCAAGCACAAAGCCGGTGATGGTGGGGGAGTGGAACCCCTTTTCTGAAAACACCGCATATCCCATGCTCTCCACGAACTTGCGGGACTTTTCAGCTGCCGCCTCGTGGCGCGCGCGGTGGGCGATGAACCCTCCCTTTGAGTCGATGCGGTCGAGCGCGGCTTTTACCGAGAAAAGCACGGACACTGCTGGAGTGTAGGGGGTTTGGAACGCGTCTATTTCCTTCTTGTACTTTTTTGCGTCAAGGTAGAAGCTTCTTGCCGGAAGGGATTCGGCAAGCCTCATTGCATGCTCGCTTAGGGCTGCCACCGCAATGCCCGCAGAGGCGCCGATTGCCTTCTGCGAGCCTGTGGCAGTGTAGTCCACGCCGAATTCCTTCATGTCGAGAGGGGCTGCGCCCCAGCCTGAAACCGAATCGAGAATGGTGAGCATGCCCTTGCCCTTTGCGTAGCTGCAGATGGACTTTGCATCGTTGAGCACTCCGGTCGAGGTCTCGTTGTAAACCATTGCCAGTATGTTTGCACCGCTTTCGTCAATGAGCTTTTTTGCCCGCTCAAGCGACCAGCCTTGGCCCAGGGGAATTGTTTCTGTCTGGGTGGCACAGTATATTTTTGAGCAGGAAGACAGCTTTTCCCCGAATGTGCCATTGGAAAGCACGAGCGCCTTGTCGGTGGGCTTGGCCAGGCTGGCAAAGCCCATTTCGATGGCAGCTGTGCCCGAGCCGGTTATTATGAGGATGTGGTCGGCGTTGAAATCCTTCTTCAGGCGAGGCACGATGTCGCCCAGAAGCGCCTTTATTTCAGGGCCGCGGTGGTAAATCATCGGTTGGCTCAGGGAAAGCCGGATTGGATCGGCAAGCTCCACCGGCCCAGGCGTTAGCAGGTGCATTTTTTCCATAACATCAACCAAGCCGATTTTGGACTATAATATTATAAAACAGGGGCAGGTTGAATTGTGCATGATGGA
>CAYSQN010000026.1:0-7828 GCA_964433305.1 Microcaldota archaeon
GAAGAAGGAGCTTTACGAGGAGGCCATGGTGCGCGAGGTGGCGCGCAGGGTGCAGCTGATGCGCAAGGAGAGGAAGCTTGTGGAATCGGACAGGATTGCGCTCCACATACACACACAGGACAAGGAGCTTGGTGCCCTGCTCAAGAAGCACGCCAATGCGATTGCATCCCAGGTGAACGCGGAGGTGGTCGGCTTCAGCCGCTCTTCGGATGGCTTCAGGAAGGAATGGGAAATTGAGGAGAGCATGGTGGAAATCGCAATTGGGAAGAAGTGAACAGGGGCGTTGGGCAGCAGAGACATCAGGGAAGGCGATTGATAGGGGGTGGGGCGCTCTTTGGAAAAGGGGCACTTGGGACGGCGGTTGGGAGAAGGCATGGCGCCTTCTTTGAGGAGGGGCAAAATAAACCTATATATTGCTTTCTCTCTATATGCGAACCTACGAAGTTTAGGTGATGAATTGATTTGCGAAAGGTGCAGCAACCAGATATACATGGTCGAGAAGTGCGATTACTGCGGCAAGATGGTCTGCGAAAGCTGCGAAAAGTCGGCAAAGAGGCTCAAGAAGGTCGTCCGAACGGTCATCTGCAAGGACTGCTGGGGCAACCTGCCCAAAAGAAGCAAGTTCAAGGCGCTCTGATTTGATTGCTTGGGGGAAGAATATCTCGCCTTCAGCCTTGGCATTTGCCCACCAATTTGATTGCCCCCTCCGCTGGATTTTTAATGTTCCTCTGCTTTTCCATGTTCGGGGTTCGAATAGGAAACATAACGAAGGTTTTCGCGCGCGAAGTGCTTGATTCGCGGGGCAATCCCACCGTGAGGGCAGTAGTTATCACGAAGGGCGGGATTGGCAATGCCACCGCCCCCTCAGGCGCATCCACGGGCGTGCATGAGGCCCTTGAGCTGAGGGATGGAGGCAGGAGGTATGGCGGGCGCGGAGTGAAAAAGGCGGTTGCAAATGTCAGTGGGAGGATAGCAAAAACCCTCTTTGGGATGGATGTTGGCAACCAGGGGGAAATTGACCGCGCTATCTGCGAGCTTGACGGCACCGCCAACAAGTCCTCGCTTGGCGCCAATGCCACAGTGGCGGTTTCCATGGCTGCCATGAATTGCGCGGCCGATGAAGCTGGGATTGGGGCATACCGGCTGCTTGGTGGGAAGCTTCTCCCCTCCCCCATGATGAACCTCATAAATGGGGGCAAGCACGCCGGAAGCGGGCTGTCAGTGCAGGAGTTCATGGCATTCCCACACGGATTCAAAACTTTCTCGGATGCCCTTTGCGCAGGAGTGGAGGTTTACCACTGCCTTGGGGGGATGGTGGCAAAGAAATACGGGAAAGGCGCCACCGGGCTTGGGGACGAGGGGGGTTTTGCCCCGCCTTGCAAAAGCACGCGGGAAGCCCTCGGGATTCTCGAGAAGGCGATAGATGAATGCGGATACTGCGGGAAAATCTCAATTGCGCTGGATGCGGCTTCCTCCTCATTTTTTGACGATAAATCAGGCTATTTGCTGGATGGGAAGATAATCTCATCTTCCGAGCTTGAGGACTTCTACGTGCAGCTTGCCTCCGAGTTCCCCATTGTTAGCATTGAAGACCCGTTTGAGGAGGAGTCGTGTGGGGAGTTCGCCTCCTTGCGAAAGAGGCTTGCTGGCAAGGCCCAGATAGTGGGAGATGACCTGATTTGCACCAACGTGGAGCGGCTGAGGATGGCTATCGCGCAAAAATCAGCAAGCGCGCTTTTGCTGAAGGTGAATCAGATTGGCACGGTGACGGAGGCATTGCAAGCGGCAGCCCTTTGCAGGAAAAACAAGATGGCGGTGGTGGTGTCGCATCGTTCTGGAGAAAGCGAGGACTGCGCCATTGCGGACATCGCGGTTGGAATAGGCTGCGGGCAGATAAAGGCAGGCGCGCCGGCAAGGGGCGAGAGGACGGCGAAGTACAATCGGCTGCTCGAGATAGAAGAGGAGTGCGGCGGGGCATTTGCAGGCAAAAGCCGCCTGTTGCTTTCCTGAGGATGCATCTAGCTTGGCACTTGCTTATTTGAAGATGGAAGAATGCCAAGCCCCTGCGGATTGGCTATGGATTGCCTCATTCTATTACCTGCCCGCGGCCAAAAAAACTAAAATCCGTATTTTTTCTTCAGGCCCATGGTCGGGTTGTTCACCACGTCATGCAGCCGCTCGGAGAGGTATTTCATCAGCGTGCGGCTGGTCTCGACTTCCTTCTTGCTGCGGCCCTCCTCGCTTGCATTGATGTTGGAGCGCCAGTTCCACTGTGCCGCAAGCTTGCTTTCGTCCCCCTCCCTGCTTATTTCATGGAGGGTTGAGAGGACAAGAAGGTATGGCTTGCCGTTCATTTCGACCAGGAGCTGCTCGTTGAATTTCTCTATCATTTCCTTTATCTTAGCCTCGTCTTTGGCTATCTCTTCTGGCGACCTCGCCTCGGATGCTTTCTTTTCCGCCATTTGAACACCTCGATGGTACAACTCTATTTGAGCGCCTTGGGGATTGGGTGGCTGCTGCCACCGCACCCCAAGCCGTGAGCGCCTTGGGGAGGACTCGAACCTCCGACCTATGGATGCCTGCCCGCGCGAATGCGCGAGTTAACAGTCCATCGCTCTACCGACTGAGCTACCAAGGCCTGTTGCGCCATTCGCTTGCTCGGAATGGCGATCCGGAGGCGGCTGCCCACCGCCTGTCCACTTGCTGCGCAAGCGTACATGCCACAGGCCGGATTTGAACCAGCAACACATCGGTGTCGAAATCTCCGTGGTGTTGGGAAATCCCACCATCGCCGGAAATGCTTCAGCCGATTGCTCTCCCAGGTTGAGCTACTGTGGCGTGTTGTCCATTTGGGTGAAAAAACGTTAATAAATGCCCCTAGTTGCGCCCCAGCTTCAGGTAGGCTGCATAGACAAGGGCGAGGTAGCCGAAATATGCGATTAGCTGCTCGAGGGAGGGGGAGGTGGCATACCCGATTAGCCCCTTCAAAAGGGCGCCTGCTGCCCCCTTTTCATGCATGAAAGGGTAGCTTCCGTCGGCATTCTGCGGTGGGGTAATGTTGTAGACATGCTCAATGCTGGTTGGCAGCGCTCCGATTTCCTGAAGCTCATGCACTCCCTGCGAGAGCAGCCCGGCCGCAAGAAGCACCAGAAGCGCCGAGGTCCAGATGAAAAACGTCTGGAGGTCCAGCTTCACCAGGTGGCGGAAAAGCGCCCAGGAAAGGACTATTGCGGCTGCTGCCCCCGCGATTATTGCAACGATGGAAAGAGCGCCTGTGGAAATGGCTATCCCCCCTAGGAACAAGACTATTTCCACCCCTTCCCGGAATACCGAGACAAATGCAAAGGTGGCAAGGCCAATCTTATGGTGCTGCGAAAGCCTTGACTGCACGCCCGCCTCAAGGTTTTTGGCGATGTTTTTCTGCGAAAACATCCAAAGAAGCAGCCAGGTGACAAGCGCGCAGGCAGCGATGAGCGTGATTCCTTCAAACAGGGGCTCGTTTGCCTCGAAGCCGCCCGCCAGCGCCTCAAACGCCACAGCTGCAAGCATGCTGCCGATTACCGCAAGAGCCGCACCGTAATACACCCAGGAAGCATGCTTGCCATTCTTGGTCTTGTGCAGGTAGGCAAGCATTATGCCCACCACCATGGAAATTTCGAAAACCTCCCTGAACATTACTATGAATTCCGCCAACGCCATGGAAAAAACCTTGAAGTTAACAATTGTTAAAAGCTTAAATAAGCCACAGTAAGTCAACTGCCGATTCAATCAGGGCAGTTTTTGATGCTCTTTCTTGATCAGAGTGGAGCTGCCGCTCCGCTTCTGAAAAAATCCTGATGGGATTTTTTCATGCACCTGTCCATCACGAAAAGAAGCCCTGCCCCCTTCGCTTCTTTTGCTGCCTGCTCGTTCACCACGCCCTCCTGCAGCCAAACCGCCTTTGCGCCGATTGCAGTTGAAGAGGCAATTATTGCAGGGGTTTCCTCGCTCTTCCGAAAAACGTCCACCACTTCTATTTGGTGCTCTTTTGCAGCCTCTTGTAGAGAAGGATAACTTTTCCTCCCCTGCCATTCTTTTATGGCAGGGTTTATTGGGATGATGCTGTAGCCATGCTGCGCAAGATAGGAGGCGACCGTGAAACTTGGCCTCTCGGGCTTGTCGGAAAGTCCAACTACGGCAATGGCTTTCATTGAGAGAATGGTGTGAATTGTTCCTTCTTCGTTCATGCTTTGCCCCTGTTCATTCCCAATATTTTGCATTGTTTTTTTCTTGGTTCATGCAGATTGCCATTCTTCATCCCTTCAACAGCCGCAATACTTTTTCATGGGGCGCGTCGGTCCTTATCGCGGTGGGGCAGAAGTGCGTGCGCGCTGCCGCAAAGCCTGCTTTCCTTATTTTTCCAAGCGCCTCCTCCATGGGCAATATTGCGCCCTTGTGTTTTTTCGCAAAAGCGTGGAGGTCATAGTAGCCTATGGAGTGGATGGCGCTTTCGGCAAGCATGGTGGAAATCATCTTTTCATTTTCTTTTTTCAGCCCGTACTTTCTTTTGGCATTGAGCTTGAGCATTTTTTCAAGAAGGGCGCTGTCCCAAAGCGGGCCCAGGTACATCGGCCCGGCAAATTGGAGAATGTGCCCGCAGTGGGGGCACTTCTCCTTGAGGACAAGCCGGCTTTTCTCCCGCAGGAGACATGAGGGGCAGTAGGAGATGAAGCCGAGGGACTTCACCGCAGCCACTGCGGCATCTGCTGAGGAGGCGGTGGAGAAAACCATCTTGACATAGTGGCGGTGGGAGAGCGTGAAGATGGGAATGGCTGCAATGTTGAAAGGGGAAAATGCGGTGATGACTTTTCCGGCAAGGATGCGGACCGCGTTCTCATGGCAAAATTCGTTGTCAAGCGGGATGGCGGAATAGTTTTTCAGGCAGGCTGCGTGGTGCGCGCCGCAAAGCACGGCCATGTCCGTCGCTGTGATGGAAAGATGGCCGCTCTTGCGCCGTGCCAAGCATCTTGCGGAGTCATGGAGGAACTGGATTGGGGAGCCGAAAGGGTCCACCTCCACGATGTCAAAGCCGTTCTGCGCAAGGAATAGGCATGCATCTGAGCGGAATGCCCCTGCGTTTTTCACCTTGTTTGCCGCTATGTTTTTTTTCGCGCACTTGATTGCGGAGGGGGAGAGGTCAACCAGGGAAAGCGAGGAGATGTTCTTGTTTTCCTTTTTGTAGCGCAGCCCCCTCACCCCTGTGGCGCAGGCCGCGTCCACGCAGGAGCGCTTCCCGCCAAGGGAGCCGATGCAAAGGCTGGACAGGTCGCGGCAAAGCTCCATCTGGGGGTTGAAAAAAACGCCCTTTGCCACCGAAATTTTGACGCTGCCCTCCTTCGCCTTGTCCATGGGTGCATTTCAGCTCACAACCGATAAAAAGCCTGCTTGAGAGCTAACGCGCATGCAGAAAATAATCAGGCGCTCCATCATTTCAGGAAAGATAAGCGCCCCGCCCTCCAAGGCGGTTGCGCACCGGGCATTGGTGGCTTGCTGCCTGTCGAGCGGGCAAAGCCTGGTTTCCAATGTGCCTGACTTGCCGGAAATCCATTCCACCATCAATGCGCTTGGAAGCCTTGGGGCGGACATCGCATTTGACGGCGGGGTGGCGGATATTTTCGCACCGGAGGAAATCGCATTTCGGGAGAAAGTGGACTGCGAGGGCTCCAATACCGCACTCAAGCTCCTGGCGCCCATTGCCGCCTGCCTTGGAAGCCAAGCCTCGTTTGGCGCCTCGGGCAACTTGCAGAAAAAGAGCGTGGAGCCCTTCGCGCTTTATCTCAACAGGCTGGGGGGAGATGCCTCGACCCAGAACGGCTACCTGCCGCTTTCCATAAATGGTGGCATCGGCGAATCCGAAATGATTTACCCCCACTCGCTTGGCACCCAGTTCCTGTCCGGATTGCTCCTTGGGGCGCCGCTTAGGATAATGCCTACCGAAATAGAGTTCGAGTCCCCCCTTCCAAACTTCTCCTATGTGCAATCCACCATCGAGATGATGAAAAAATTCGGGATAGCCTTTGCGGAGGAGGGGCCAGAGGGGATTGCGCTTATGGGGGAACAGGATTATTCTCCTCCATCCGAGTTTGCCGTGCCGCCAAGCCCGTACCTCTCTTCATTTTACCTCCTTGCCGGAGCCGCGGCAGGCTCGGTTGAAGCCGAGGGGTTGTTGGAATATCCAGAGTTTGCCTCCCTTATGCAGTCTTTTGGGAACTCGATAAAATCCTCTGAGGGCTCCATAACGTGCTCGGCCGGGGCGTTTGCAAGGGCGGAATTGAATGCCGTTTTGCTGGGGGAGCTGCTTCCGCACGCGTTTGTCCTCGCTTCGCTTTGCAGCGAGGAGTGCAAATTCGAGGGCATTGCCAAGCTTGGGCCGCGCAAGGAGTACAGGATGCGCCTTCTCGCCCGCGAGCTTTCCAAAATGGGCGCGTCCATCACCGAAACTGAGAACGGATTTTTTGTGAGGGGCGGAAGGCTCGTCGGGGCGGAAGTGGACTGCGGGGGGGACCCTAAGGTGGGCATGGCACTTTCAATTGCCGCCATTGCCTCCGCCGGGGCGACCACGCTGCAAGGCGCGGAATGCATCTATCCGGAGTTTTTCCTCAATTTGACAGGCCTTGGTGCGCTCATCAGGTAGGAAACTCACCAGTGCAAAGCCACGCGGAGGCGAAGCAGGAGGCTTCAATCTTTTTGGCAAGGATGCCCATTTTCTTCAGTGCGAGGAGTTTTGGCATCTGCCCAAGCCCAGGCTGCACCGTTCCATCACCAGCCGCAGCTGCTTGTGTTTTGGCAAGGCAGGGCTGCCGCTAAGAATACATTATTTGTGCTTGCCTACAGCTCGCCAACACGGCGCTTCAGCTTGCGCTTGAGGCGCTTGCGCCTCTTCTTGAGCCATTTCCAGCGCATGCGGCCCTTTTTCTTCCATTTTCGCGGTCTTGATCCCAAAATGTCACCTTATTATCGTCGTTTTATTGGGCAATACCTATAAAAAGCGATTGTTCCGCTTCCACAGGCGTTGCACTTATTTCTCCCGCCATTTTTTCCTGTATGCGTCGAGCAGCCCGTGGGCGTAGTTGATGCATCCGAACGCCGTCACATAGTCCTTCTTCCCAAGGAAATACCCAGTGTCCTCGCAGTACTTTTTGGCAAGCTCAATGACATCTGCGTTTTCTGCAGTCGCCTTGACCTCCGGCAGGTTCTCGTGGAACTGGCGTATGTCAGACTCTATCCTTTCCTTGTCGGTTTGCTTCTTTTTTCCTGGCATAAAATTACATCCGGCTGTGAAATCTAACCCCTCTCCATGTAGCGCGCGCGCTTCTCTATTTCCAAAACCATTTTGGCAACCGAAGCTTTTCCTCCAGCCGCAGCATAAGCCTTTACAAACGCCCCACCCTGTGCCCCAAGGGATTTTTTCATCATCAACAGGTCGGTGGCCTTGTCCTCATCGTCGGTGGAAATCGAGCCTAGCCCGAAGTCCACCACAGCCATGCCCTGGGGGGTGAGCATGAGGTTTGCTGGGGTGAAGTCCCCGTGAACGATATTTGCGGCGTGAAGCCCCGCTGCTATCTGCGCAGCCTCTGAGAGTTCCTTTGCAGAGATGCCCCTCTTGAGCAGGGCATGGTGCAGCATTTCCCCTTCCAGGAACTTCATGCATAGAGAGAATTTGCCCACTGCAAGAATAGCCGGGCAGCGCACCCCTGCTTCCTTGGCGCTCGAAAGCAGCCGCGCCTCCCGCCTGGTCCTCTCAGCGCGTATCTTTTCATCAAGCGCGGCTGCGCGGTAGGTTTTTCTA
>CAYSQN010000027.1:0-7669 GCA_964433305.1 Microcaldota archaeon
GCATGGCAAAGTCATACGTGAAATTCGAAACTCCAAAGGACGTGCAGTCCAAGGCTCTTGAGGCCATAACGGTTGCTGCCGACACCGGCCGCATCCGCAAAGGCGCCAACGAGACCACCAAGGCTATCGAATCCGGCAATGCGGCGCTGGTGGTCATTGCAGAGGACGTTGACCCTGAGGAAGTGGTAATGCACCTGCCCATGATTTGCGGCGAGAAGAACGTCCCTTACTGTTATGTGGCAACCAAGAAGGAGCTTGGGGCTGCAGGCGGATTGGGAGTGCCTTGCGCTTCCATTGCGATTGAAAAGGCTGGCAACGCAGCCGAGATAATCAAGAGCATAGTGGAGAAAATTGGCGGCAAGGCACCGAAGGCCGAAGCCAAGAAGGAAGCTGCGCCAGCCGAGAGGAAGGAGCACGTTGCGAAGGAAGCCCACGCTGAAAAGAAATCCGAGGCGCCATCAGCAGGCTCTGAGGAGAAGAAGCCTGCCAAGGAGAAAAAGCCCCGCGCCAAGAAGGAGAAGGCGCCCGAGAAGAAGGAATAAGGTGTAATCATGGCAATTGGTCCAGACTCAATCCCAGTCGAAGTGGTCGAGATAGTGGTCAAAACCGGCATCCATGGCGAGGTTTACCAGGTGATGTGCAAGGTGCTTGACGGCAAGGACAAGGGACGCGTCATCAGGCGCAACGTGAAGGGGCCGGTCAAGAAGGGAGACATCATGATGCTTCTTGAGACCGAGCGCGAGGCCAAGGAGATAAAGGCCAAGTAGGAAGGTGTGATTATGGCATTCTGTTCTTTTTGCAACAACGAAATCGCCAAGGGAACCGGCGAAATGTACGTGCTTCGTGACGGCACGGTGTACAATTTCTGCTCCTCCAAGTGCAAGGTGAATGCGATTGAGCTGCGGCGGGAGGGAAGGCTGCAGAAGTGGACCGCCAAGGGCGCGGTCTTGACATCTGAAAAGAAGGCTGAGAAGAAGGAATCGGCCCTTGCCAAGGAAATTGACAAGAAGATGGCTGAGAACAAGCCTGCCAAGAAGTAAAGTTCCGATGGTGTGCCCATGGAGAGGACCCTTATCATACTCAAGCCTGACTGTGTGCAGCGCGGGCTTTGCGGCACGGTGCTTTCAAGGTTCGAAAGGCGCGGTTTTTGCATTGCTGCCGTGAAGATGACCAAGCTTTCGGATGCCACCCTCAAGGAGCACTACGCGCACATTTCAGACAAGCCATTTTTCCCTGCCCTCTCCTCTTTCATGTCCTCATCCCCGGTAATCATTGCGGTCATTGAGGGCAAGGATGCGGTGGAAATAGTGCGCAAGATGTGCGGCGCCACCAATGCGAGAAACGCGGAGAACGGCACCATAAGGGGCGACCTGGCCCTCTCAACGCAGTACAACATAATCCACGCTTCGGACTCCAAGGAAACCGCCGAGAAGGAAGTGAAGCGCTTCTTTAAGCAAGAAGAGCTGCACACCTACCACAGGGTGCTCGACTCGCTCACTTACGCGGCTGACGAAAAGAAGTAGCCGCGGAGAGAAGTTGCATCGCATAGGCGCTTTGAAATGAAAAAAATGCTTAGCTTGGGCCCTATTTGCATTGGAAAAAATGAATCGGGAAAGAAATCCCTAGGGCTTGAGAAAGATGAAAAAGGAGGGGGAACGCCGCCCGTGGGCTTCTGCTTCCCTTATTGCTGCGCCTTTTTCTTGCCGAAGAACAGCAAGGCTGCAGCCGCTAGGATCAGCAGGCCTGCTGCGATGATTGCCCAGCTTGGGATTTCAGATGGGATCTGTGCTGGCGGGACGGCGGGGGGCGGGCTATTTGAGGGAGAGATTGCTTGAGGGGGTGGAGGGGGGGCAGTTGCCGCGGAAGGGGCGGGTGGCTGCTGAAGCTCGATCTCCACATTTTTTGTAACGTTGGTGATTAGCGTGCATTCTTGCAGCCGGAACCCCACGGTGCGCTGGTCAGAGCCTACCGACACCCGAAGCTCGTACGCCCCCGATTGCGATGGGAGAAAAGTCAGGTTCTGGCTGCTTGAGATATTTTCAGAAAATACCTCGGCATGCGGAGTGGAGTCAAGGTAAATGACCTGAACCGCTGCAGAGGCTCCCGGGCGCAGTATTTTCACAAATAGCGAAGCCTCCTGCCCTGCGCAGCTGAAGCCAAGCACGGTGGATGAGGCAAACGCCCCCCCTCCGTTGTTGCTTCCAGAGCCCCCTGACCCGCCGGAACCGCCTGAAGGCGGGTTGCTTGCGAGAAGTGAGACGGTTGCGCTGCACCTCATCTCCTCTGCTGCTGGGAGGCGGGGGCTATCCTCATATGCGGTTATGGTGGCTGCGCTTGAGCCTGCGGTGAAGATTGCCGCATTGTTCGCATTCGGGTCTGGGGTGATGGCGCCGGAAGTCGCCTGCCACCCGACTGGGGGGCAATTCACTTCCGAGTCATCGGAATAGCAGGAGACCACAAATCTTTGTGAGCCTCCTTCCGCAAGGGTGGCATAGGAGGGGGAGAGGCTGCAGCTAAGGGATGGGAATGGCTGGGCGATGACAGTTACTGTTGAAGTGTCGGAAAGCGCAGGAGTGGTGGCACTTGCGCCATAGGTTGCAGTTACGGAGTCGGTTCCGATGGATTGCCCAAGATACCTTCCTAGCTGGTCAACCTTGCCGTACTTAGAGCTGGAGAGCCAAACTATGCGAATGTCGGCGGATGGGACTTGGTTGTTGTAAGCATCGTAGAGGTTAGCGTAAAACTGCGCGGTGGAGCCCTGGAGGACTGAGGTTGAGTCTGGCACGAGCTCAAGCCTTGCTATCTGCCCGGGCATCACTGACACCGGAATGGAGCAGGAGAATTGGGTGGTGGTTGAGGAGGTTGGGGAGGCGGTGATGGTTCCTGAGCCTGCAACTGTGCCTGAGTTGAAGGTAATCGAGGAGGGCGTGATGGCGGTGTTGAAATTGCCAATGGTTGATGCCCAGCCCATGGCCGGGCAGGCAACCTCATTGCTGCCAGAATAGCAGTTCACCGAAAGGGTGGAGGTGGATGCCACCTGTAAGGAAAGCGACGAGGGGGAGATTGCGCAAGAAGTTGGATCTTGAACGGTCGGCTCGGCGGCTGCGAAGCTAAAGGCGCAGATTAATATCAGTAAAAATGCAAATGCCCCGCGGACCATCCAAACCACCTCTCGTTTTTCTTCGCCGCAAAATGCGGAAAAACAGCCTGATGGCATGATATTGCATGAAATGAATAAAAATGGGGTTGTGTGTGGAGGATTGCAAGGAACGCGACTGGGCGGGCGTGGCCAGATGCCTTATGCGAATGGAAGGCACCCTCCAAAGTTGAGGGGGAATGTGCTCTTTTAGCCCATCAGCCCGCGGGCGGGAGCCTGAGGGCCGCAAGGTGCATATAATACTTTTTCACCCATGAGTTGCCCATGCAAGAGTATGACGCCATAGTTGTCGGAGGGGGGCCTTCCGGCTCTGCCTGCGCCTCGCTTCTCAGTGCGCAGGGGCACAAGGTGCTGCTTTTGGAGAAGGAGAACTTCCCGCGCGACAAGCCATGCGGGGATGCGATTGGGGGCAAGGCGCTAAATGTGCTTTGCGAGCTTGGGCTTGAGGGAAAGCTGGGCGAGAGGGGATTTTTGAGAAGCTCGGGCCTGCTGTTTTCCTCGCCCAACGGAAGCGAGGTGGAAATCCCCCTTGCCGCGCAGGGGAAGAACAGCGGCGGGTATGTCTGCAAGAGAGTGGACTTTGACAGCATTGTCTTTGAGAATGCGAAGAAGAAATGCGAGGTAATTGAGGGAGCGGAGGTTTCCGAGGTGGTTTTTGAGGGAGGGGAACACGCCCAAGGGATTGGAAGCGGAATGGGGAAGGGGAGGGGCAGGAAGGCGGTTGGTGTGAAAGTAAAGCAAGGCGGAAAGACAGTTGAGTTCAATGCCAAAGTCATCATTGGGGCAGACGGCGCCAATTCCGTGGTTGCAAGAAAGGTGGGCGTGCACAAGATAGTGCCCAAGCACTTCTGCACTGCGGTGCGGGGCTATTATGGAGGAATCGGGGGGCTGCGGGGGAATGTTGAGATACACTTCCTGCCTGAGTGCATGCCTGGCTACTTCTGGATTTTTCCCCTATCTTCCCACGAGGCAAACGTGGGGGTGGGCATGCTGCTTTCGGACATCGCTGCGAGGAAGCTAAATTTGAACAAAGTGCTGCAGGAGTGCCTGCAGAACCCGAAAATTGCGCAGAGGTTTGCCAGCGCAAGGTCTGAAGGCGCCATAAAGGGGTGGTCGCTACCTCTTGCCTCGGCGAAGAGGAAGTGCGCAGGGAACGGATGGGTGCTGCTTGGGGATGCGGCGTCCCTCATCGACCCTTTTTCAGGGGAAGGGATTGGAAACGGGATGAAAAGCGCAAAGATTGCTTCCACTGTACTGGGAGGGGCGCTGAAGGGGAAGGGAAGGGTTGAAGAGGAAGATTGCCTTGCTTATGAAAGCGCGCTTTGGAAGGAGATTGGGGCGGACGCTGACACCAGCTACAAGATGCAGAAGCTTGGCGCGAACGGGTGGCTGCTTGACTTCATCATCGGCAAGGCGCAGAAAAAAGAGTGGCTGCGCGACGAGCTTGCAGCCATGGTTGCAAGCCGCGAGGCGAAGAGGAAGGCGACCGACCCGCTGTTCTACCTGAGGGTGCTGTTTGCCTGAGTGCTACCAAGATGCTTTAGCGCGTTAGCTTGTGCCTAGGAGAAGTAATTGCCAAGGTTGTTTTTCATGGCCCAAGAATTTGGAAAGTTGCGCGACATAAGCGAGGCGATTTCCCTCGCCAAGCCGTTTGGATTTTCCGGAAGGGAGATTAGGGAGATGAAGGAGTTTGCAGCTTCATTGGTTGGGCCGAAGCTGTACCCGATATTGTATTTGCGGGAGCTCCCGCTGAAAAGCATGCCATCCCTGCTTATGGAGCAATAAATGTAGGTTTCTATCGCCCAGGCCTGCTGTGCGTGAGCCTTGGCAAGGCTATCCAGCTCTTTGATGGGCTTTAAGTATGAACCAAAGGAAAAAGTCACGGGATTTTTGAACACGCTAGGGTGGACGAGCGAAAACGGGTAGTTGGCAGATATTGGAAAGACAAGCCCGACAGAATATCTGGGCGCGTCTAAACACGGATATTTCCGCTCGATTATGGACTTCCATTTGTCAAAGCTATCCATATGGCCAGCAAGGGTGGTTTTTTCCAGGCAACCTCTGCCAAGATGCCCTTTTTTTGCAAGATGGACGCAGATGGCCCGCTGGATTTTTCCAGGAGGTTTGAAGGGTTTTTGGAGTTGGAGAACCATAATTCTTTTGTTATCAGAATTGTTTATAAATGAAATGTTGCCCGAGTGGGACGGGGGGCTTCAGGCTTTGGCGAAGTAGAACGGCTTTTTTGAGGCGCGCACTGTCAGGGTCTTTTTCCCATCCATCCAGCCCACGCTTTGCCCGTCCACGAACAGCTGCGCGCGCTCGGGGCCGCTCAGGCGAAGGGTGCATTTTGTCGAGGCAGGGATGGCGAGGTGGGAAAAGAGGCGCCTGAAGGGGGAAATTGCCACTGCCTGGTAGCGCTTGTCAGACTTTTTCATCTCCACCCCGCCGCAAGAGTAGCAATAGGCCGGGGAGCCGGTGGGGGTGGAAAAGAGTATGCCATCCGCGCGGAAGGCGTAGTCCTTTTTGCCAGCCTGCAGGTGGAGGGAAAGGATGCGCGGCTCGGGGTTCCTTACCCCTACCTCGTTTAGGGCAAGGGGAAGCCTCTTGCCGTTGAGGCGGCTTGTGAGCATGAGGCGCGGCTCGGATTTGAGGTTGGAAAGGATTGGGAGGAGCTTTTTTTTGAAGTTGGAGAATGTCGATTGGCAAATGAAGCTGGTCTTGCTGCCAATGGAAAAAAAGGGCACCCCATAATATTGCTTGGGGAGAAAAACCGTGCCATCCCCTCCTATGGTGATGATGATCTGGGGGGAGGGAGAAATCTTTATTTTTTTTCCGGAAAGGATTTTCATTAGCTGTTTTTTGGCTTCCAGTGCGGAGGGCTTGTTTTTGTTGGCGCAAACTGCAATCCTTGTCACTTTCATCGGAAAACCTGTGCCTTGAATCATCCTAGGCCTTGAATTTCTTCCTTATGTAGGAGAGCGAGGGAAGCGACTGCGCTCCCTTGTGGAGCACCTTTGCCGCGGCAACTGCGTTGGCAAACCGCACAGAGTCGTAGAGCGGCCGCTTCTGGATAATCCCTGCGATGAAGCCTGCGCAAAACGCGTCTCCTGCCCCAAGCGTGTCCACGGGAGTTACATTGAACGGTGGGACCTTGAAGGGAGGGGCGCCTTTTTCCTTGACCAATATGTCCTTGCCCCCATGTTTTATCACGCAGGCCAAATTGTATTTCGAAGACAGCTTGTAAGCCGCGGATTCGTTTGAGGAGCCGGTCATGGAAAAGAGCTCCTTGCGGTTTATTATCAGGTAGTCGCAGCGCTTCAGGATTGGGGAAAGCGCGCGTTCGCCCAGGCGGGAGGCGGCGCGGCCAGGGTCAAAGGAAATCGGGATGCCCGCCTTGAACGCGATGCTGCTTGCCGCCTCAAGCAAATGGATCGCGCAGCCTGAAAGGTGGAGGAATTGGGCGCCCTCTATATAGGGAGGAGATATTGCGCGCCTGGAGTCGGCCACACCAAAGTCCTCAATCACGCGCACCTCCCCTTTGCCGTCTATTATTATCACCGAAAGGCCGCTTCGCCCGCCCCTGAAAACACGGACCTGCCTTGTGTCCACCCCGAATTCGCGCAGGTCGGCGAGAAGGAAGCGGCCGTGCCGGTCGTTCCCAACGCTTCCGACCACGCCTGAGGAAAAGCCGAGCTTCTTGAGATTGACTGCAACGTTTGCAGCCGAGCCACCGCCGGAAACCGACGGGTGGGTGCGCATGATTGCAGTGCGGTCGGGCTCCGGGAACTCCTCGACATAGTTCCTAATGTCGTACACGATGTGCCCGACACACACTATTTGGGGCTGCATGTCTCCGATTGGCGCGGTGATGGTTTTAAAGTTGGGGGTTTGGGAAGCGGGAGTTTGGCCTGTCGGGCGCTGGGGGCTTGCCCAGGCAGGCGCCCAGAGTTTGGGTTGTTGAAGCTGGGGATTGGGTTTTGGATTGGCAGCGTGGCTTGGAGAATTGGAAGTGGCGGGTTTGCAGTTAAGGATTGTGGGTTTGGGTTGCCTTGGGTTGGGCTGTTTGGAACTTGAGGCATCAATGGCTATCTTAAAAGTTCTTGGGAAATTGCTGCCCATGGAAGAACTGGAAATCGCGCTTGGCAGCAAGCTGGGAGGGGAGCTTGAGCGCAAGATAGAGGCAAAATTCGCCGAGTTCGGAGGGCTTCTCACGCGGGAGGCGGCAGTGCTTCTGCTTGCCCGAGAGAACGGCATCCCCATAGACAAGGAGCTTGCGCTGTGCGACGCGCCCAAAACCTCATTGCCTTTCTCATTCACCGCAAAGGTGGAGAGGATTTTTCCGCTGCAGGCTTACCCCAATGGCATTGACCGCTCGGTAAGGCTGCACCTGTCGGACGCCAGCGGGGAGGCCACGCTTTTGCTTTGGAACAGCCAGTGCGACCTCGTGGAGGGGGAGATTGGCTGGGGGGACACTGTAAGCGGGAGCGGGGCGTTTTTCAGGAATGGGGAAAT
>CAYSQN010000028.1:0-7447 GCA_964433305.1 Microcaldota archaeon
CTTAGGCTCAAGTCATTCAAAATATTCCAGAGCAAGCCCATCCCAACCTGGGGGCCGGACCTCTCGCGCCTCGACTTATCAGCCATAGTGGGATTTGTGAGGCCCAAGGGGAAGGAGTCCAAGCCAAATACTTGGGAGGAAGTCCCTGCGGAGATAAAGAAGACCTTTGAGAGGCTGGGCATCCCTGAGGCCGAGAGGAAATTCCTTGCCGGCGTGTCCGCGCAGTACGACTCCGAGGTGCTTTACAAGAACCTGAGGCAGAACCTGGTGGACTTGGGGGTTATTTTCACAGACATGGACACCGCGGTGCAGGAGCACGGCGGGATTGTAAAGGAATACTTCATGAACAAGTGCGTGCCCCCGCAGGACAACAAGTTCTCCGCGCTCCATGGGGCGTTTTGGTCCGGAGGAAGCTTCGTCTATGTGCCGGCTGGCGTGAAGGTGCCCATGCCGCTGCAGATTTACTTCATGATGAATTACCCTGGCTCAGGCCAGTTTGAGCATACCCTCATCATCGCGGAGGAGGGCAGCCAGGTGCAGTATATTGAGGGGTGCAGCGCTCCGCATTACACCAAGGATTCGTTGCACTCCGCAGTGGTGGAAATATTCGTGCACAGGGGTGCGCGTGCAAGATACACTTCCATCCAGAACTGGAGCAAAAATGTTTACAATTTGAACACCAAGCGCTCGGTGGTTTATGAGGATGCGGTGATGGAGTGGGTGGGGGGCACGCTAGGTTCATCCACCACCATGCTCTATCCGTGCAGCATGCTCATGGGAAGGGGAGCAAGCGCGGAGCACCTCAACATTGCCCTTGCAGGGGCTGGGCAGGTGAAGGACACCGGGGCAAAGGTTTACCACATGGCGCCTGACACCACAAGCAAAATCGTTTCCAAGTCCATTTGCAAGGAAGGCGGGGTGGTGCGCTACCGGGGCATGCTGCATGTGGCCAAGCACGCAACTGGCGTGAAATCCAACGTGCGCTGTGACAGCATCATAGCGGACTCGCAGTCCCACGCGGAGACCATACCTGTGATGGACATCCGCTCGAAGGATGCCATAATCGGGCATGAAGCCTCGGTGGGCAGGATTTCCGAGGAGCAGCTGTTTTATTTGATGAGCCGCGGCATTGACGCGGAAGAGGCGCTTTCCATGGTGGTGCAAGGGTTCATCGAGCCCATTGTCAAGGAGCTGCCGCTCGAATATGCCGTGGAGATGAACCGCCTAATTTCCATGGAGATGGAAGGCTCGGTAGGGTAGGGGAATCTGCGGCCGGTGCCGAACATTCCAGCATTGCGTTGGTTTTTATGCCAAAAATTTCCATTGGAAAAAAAGCGGCTGAAATTTCTTCCTTGCTGCGCGAGCCTTCTTTCCTCTTGAAAAAAAGGCTTGAGGCCGCATCGCTGCTTGCCATGAAGGGAAAAACAGAGTTAGAAGACTTTGCAGTTGAGGGCGAGAAGAAGCTGCAGGCTGCCTTTAAGCACGAAGGCGGCGTGATCGTATTGCCCCTACCCCAAGCCATGAAGGAGGAAGGATTTGCGTCTGCCCTCCAAATGCCGTTTTCAGGAGTGGAGCAGGAGGAATACCTTCTTTCCCTCGCGCTTTTCACGCAGGGAAACGTGGTGAAGCTCTCCGGGCGAGAAGCCAGAGTGCGGCTGGAGATAGTTGGGGAGGCGCCGCGGCATTTTGCCACATTTTATCTTTTTGCCCCTGACTGCACTGCGTCCGTATTTGCAAAGACTTCTTTTTCTTCAGACGCGCACGAGTGCAGGGGCCTGTTTTTGGGGAAGGGGGCATCTGCGCAGTGCTGCTTCGTGCAGTCGGATTCCAGAAGCGCAAGGGGCACTTCCGGGATGGTGGCAAGGCTCGATGATGGAGCGCAGCTCAAGTTCCTCAATTCGAACCTTGGGGGAAAGGAAAAAACCGATTGTTTCGTCTTCCTGCAGGAGGGGCGAGGGAGCCGCTGCGAGCACTATGAAGCGTCGCTTTCCAAGGGCAGCCAGCGGTTCAACAAGGAATCCGAACATGTGCACCTTGCCCCAGACACCTATTCCCGCTCGATTTTCAAGTATGCAACAGATGGCAGCTCGCAGGTGCATGTGAACGGCAAGGTGACTATTGAGCAGGGGGCGCCAGGCTCGGATACACACTTGCTTGCAAAGAGCCTGCTCCTTTCAGAAAATGCCATTTCCAAAGTAATACCCATGCTGTTTGTCAGAAATGCCGATGTGGCCGCGGGCCACGGCTCTGCCATGACCCCGTTTTCAGACGAGGAGCTGTTTTACCTGCGCTCGCGGGGCATTGGGGAAAACGAGTCGCGGCGGCTCATATTGCAAGGTTTCCTGAGGGACCTGCTTTTGAAAAGCGAGATGGAAGGGAAGCTTTTGGAGGAACTGCAACTTGAGCTTGATGCGGACGCCGCCTCCATATTCCCGCAGGACTAGGTGCAGCCATGCTTGACACGGAAAAAATACGGGAAGATTTCCCCATCCTTTCGCGCAAGGTGAGGGGAAAGCCGCTTGCGTATCTGGACAATGCGGCCACTACGCACAAGCCCCTCGCAGTGCTTCAGGCAATGGACGATTACTACCTCTCATCCAACGCCAACCCCCACCGGGGTACCTCCTCCCTTTCGCAGCAAGCCACCGAGATTTACGAGGGGGCAAGGAAAAAAGCGGCTGCCTTTGTTGGGGCTAAGCCTGAGGAGATAATTTTCACCAGGAACGCGACAGAATCGCTCAATCTGGCCGCGCATATGGCAGGGGAATTGACCCAGGGGATGCGCAGGGGGAGTGATGGGATTCTGCTAACCCAGATGGAGCACCACAGCAACATCGTGCCATGGCAGCTTCTTGCCAAGAGGCAGGGTAGGAGAATAAAGTACGTTAAGGTACGCTCGTACGGAGCTCTTTGCAATGAGGACGCGGAGGGGATGTTGAAGGGCTCTTCTGTTTTCTCATTCACCCACCTCTCAAATGTGCTTGGAGTGGCAAATGACGCCAAGGCTCTTTGCTCCAAGGCGAAAAAGGCGGGCGCGCTGTCAGTGGTGGATGCAGCGCAGTCTGTTCCCCACCTCCCAGTGAACGTCAAGGAGATAGGGTGCGACTTCCTAGCTTTTTCAGGCCACAAGATGCTTGGGCCCACCGGAATCGGGGTTCTTTATGCGAGAAAGGAGCTTCAGGAGAAAGCCGAACCCTTCCTTGGTGGAGGCGACATGATAAAGCAGGTGAACTTTGAGAGCTCCACCTGGAATGACGTGCCTTATAAATTTGAGGCAGGCACGCCCAATGTCGCAGGAGCGGTCGGATTGGCTGCCGCAGTTGATTACTTGAAAAAAGTGGGGATGGAAAACATTGAGATGCATGAGGCACAGCTGGGCAAGAGCTGCGCGGAGGAGCTGGAGGAGATAGTTGGGATGCGCATTCTTGGGCCGAAAAAGAACCGCGCCGGGATAGTTGCCTACAATATCAGAAAGCTGCACCCACACGACTTGGGCGAGTTTGCAGATGAGGATGGGATAGTGATTAGAACCGGGCACCACTGCGCGCAGCCGCTCATGAAGGTGCTTGGAGAGGGGGCAAGCTGCCGGGCGAGCTTTTACATTTACAATACGCAAGAGGAAGTGGAAAGGCTATCCGCATCCATGAAAAGGGCGGCAAAGGCACTGAAGTGATCGAATGGCGGCATCTGACCTTTACAGGGAAAATATACTTGACCATTACAAGAGGCCGCGAAACCGTGGAAAAATGGCTGGCGCGGATGCGGAAGCGCATGATTTGAACCCCTCCTGCGGCGATGACATTTCCATGCAGCTGAAAATTGGGAAGGACGGGAAGGTAGAGGACATCAAGTTCCAGGGAAGCGCCTGCGCGATTTGCCTGTCTTCCGCCTCCATGCTAACCGAGGAGATGAAAGGGCAGGCTCTTGAGAAGGCAAGGCAGTACAGGAAGGAGGAACTGCTTGGGCTGATGGGAATCGAACCCGGCCCAACGCGCCTGAAGTGCGCGCTTTTGCCCCTCAAAGTGCTCAAGCTTGCGGCATATAAATATCTTGGGAAGAAAATTTCGCAGGAAGATGAGAAGCTTGTTTAGGGGGGAAAGAAAAGATTGTTATAGTGCTTGTGAAACAATGGGAGGAATGCAATGACTAAAGTTCGATTCGGGCCTGCTGGAATTCCAATTGGCACCCCTGACAGGAACACTGCCAATGGGATTGCCTACTGCCGCAAGCTGGGCCTTGAGGCGATGGAGCTCGAGTTTGTCCACGGAGTGAACATGAAGGAAGACAACGCCCGCGAGGCTGGGGGGATTGCCAAAAAAAATGACATTTTGCTCTCCTGCCACGCCCCCTATTACATCAACTGCTGCGCCAAGGAGGATAAGAAACTTGACGCCTCGGTGCGCTACATTGTTTCAACCGCGCTTGCTGCTTTTTGGCTGGGTGCCTCGCCCATCGTAATCCATTCTGGTTTTTACATGGGAAGGACTGCAGAAGAATGCAAGCCCCTGGTGCATGCCACCTATCAGCGGTGCCTGGACGAGATGGAGGAGCTCAAGATAACTGGAGTGGCGCTTGGGGCGGAGCTGACCGGGAAAAAGTCCGCTTACGGCTCGCTTGACGACATAATTGAGCTCGCAGAGCACTTTGGGCAGGAGAAAGTGGCTCCTGTAATTGACTATGCGCACTTCCATGCAAGGGAGGGAAGGCTCAAAACTGCTGAAGACTACTTGAAAATGCTGGAGAGGGTGGAGAAGAGGCTGGGCTCTTCTGCCACAAAGGGCTTCCATTGCCATTTTTCCGGGATAGAGTACACGGAAGCCGGAGAGAGGAACCATTTGCCGGTTTCTTCCAATTCGCCCCCATTTGCGCCACTTGCCGCAGCATGGAAGGAGCAAGGCTGGGAAGGGAAGCTGATTTGCGAGTCGCCGCTTATTGAAAAGGACGCCCTAGCGCTGCAGAAAGAGTATGCGAAAGCCTAATTTTGGAATTGCGCATCAATATTGTGGGTTTGGGAGGGTGCAAACGGGGGCACCCTTATAAAGCTTGAGAACAATAAAACAAAAAACCTGCCCTAGAATACGGGCTCTTTCACAAAGGTGCTTATATGTACTTCGTTTTGTCTTGCAAGGACCGGGTAAGGCTTCCGGCGCAGTATTTTGCCATGAAGCTTGAAGATGCCCTGACACATATCATGCGCGAGAGATATGAGAGGCGGGTGGACAAGGAAGCAGGCGTCATGCTTGCCGTCTGGAATGTCAAGGCGGTGGGAGACGGGATTGTAATCCCTGGGGACAACGCCGCTTATTTTGATGTTGGCTTTGACGTGCTTTCTTACCAGCCGCAGGTGAACGAGATAATCGAGTCGGAGGTTTCCGAAGTGGTGGAGTTCGGGGCATTCCTTGCCCTTGGGCCCATGGAGGGCCTGGTGCACCTCTCGCAGATTGCCAACGACTTCCTTACATTCAACAAGAAGACCATGTCGTTCACCGGGAGGGAAAGCAAGAAAGCCCTCAAGAAAACCGACAGGGTGTATGCCAAGATTTCCACCGTCAGCATGAAAAGCAGCATCCCTGAGACCAAGATCGGCCTTACCATGAGGCCAGACGGCCTTGGCAAGGAGGAGTGGATTTCAGCCAAGAAGGCCGATGCGCCCTCCGAAGCCGCCCCGAAGAAGGAGAAAAAGAAGAAGGAATAGGTTTTGCCCATGAAAGCCTGCAAAAACTGCCGCTTGATTGTCACTGAGTCTGCCACCTGCCCGAATTGCCAGGGAACCGAGCTTACCGAGAAGTTCTCAGGCCAGCTTATCGTGGTTGACCCTGAAAAGAGCCTGATTGGTAAGAAGCTTGAGGTCAAGGCGCCTGGAAGGTATGCCATCAAGATAAGGGAGAGATGAATTCCAAGTTACAAGAGGGATTTTGATGCCAAGCAAAAACCGAGGACGAGAAAGGCTTGTCACCTGCTCCAGCTGCGGCAGGACCATGCCAAAGGACAAGAGCGTCAAGTTCGGCAAGATGAACGTGTTTTCCACCGAGCTTAAGACCGCTGACGATGTGAAGACCTCCAATTACGTGGAGAACTACTACTGCATATCCTGCGGCAAACACCGCAAGATTTTCGAGAAGCTCAAGAACAAGGCCATAAGAAACTCGGAGCGCGGCGAGAAGGTTTTCCGCAGGCCCTCCGAGAGCTGGAACAGCGGCCATCGCTGGTAAGCTATCAGGGATTGGGAAGCGGCGGCTTCTGTTGGAGTTGATACCATGGAGGAGAAACTCGTTTTTGAAGGCCGGGAATATGTAGGCGTGAGCTTCCCCCTTGGAAATGTGCCGCTTCTCATCGTGAAGGCGAAAAAGGGATATGTCGCCTGCAGCTACGTCTCCAAGGATGCTTCCGAGAAGTTCGGGGACATCGCAGCTTTTGTGACCGGTGTGAAGACTTTTGAGGACCTCTTTAAGGCTAAAATAAAGACCTTCACCACCTGGGCGGATGACCTCGGCATTCGCGAGGGAATGTCGGTGAAAAAGGCGCTGGAACTGATGGACCAGTGAGCTTACAGGTCTTTTCCTGTGTTGATGACGACGTATTTTTTATTTGGGTCAACTGGTTTTTTTTTATATTCCTGAAGGTAAAGTGCCATACCAGCGGAGCCTGAATAACCAGTTTGGCAGTGTTTTGAGAGTATGCTGTAGGCAAGTTCAATGTAGCGCTCCTTCACTTTTTTTACCCCTGTTTTTGGCCCTGCCAATCCCATATTAACCTGAGAAGTAATGTCGTGGTCCTTGAGGATGGAATAGTTAAACTCGCAGGTCAACTTGTCCGCCTTGCTATCCTTATTTTCAGGCGAGGAGCCAAGGATGTTGATTTTCAATAGCTGCGGTAGAGTTAAGGAAACCCTGCGGTCTGAAAAGCCTTCTATTGAAGACCTGGCAACGCTTACAAGGTTGAATACCAGGTTCTCAAAGCCCCTGCCTGAGCCATAGCCTATGAAAACTTCGTCTGGGTTGAGATTGAAAATTTCCCTGGAAAACCAGTCATAGAAAACTTCCTGTGGACGGAAGCCTATGCTGGAGGTCAATTCGATTCCGTTCCTGTCGTTGGTGAGGGCCTTGATGTCCTGAGGCCTCAGCAAACTGACCGAAAGGTCGGTTTGGTAAATGTCTGCGTACATTCCCTCCATTGTTGCGAGCTTCTCATTTGGGATTTGAGAGTCTATTAGAACATTTGGAGGGGGAAGCTCGTGCTTCTGGAAGAAGGATGAAAATGAGCGCAGCACATCTCCAGCGGAGATGATTGTCAGACGAGGCACCGATGCACCTTTTTTGATTCCATTGTACAAGCTTGCAGATATGCCGAAGGCTTTGTAGAGAAGAGCGTTTTCAAGGGCCATCCTATCCTTGATGGAAAGAGCTGGGTTGGCGGATTCGTCCTTTACAGTCACTACACCGTAATT
>CAYSQN010000029.1:0-7412 GCA_964433305.1 Microcaldota archaeon
CCCACAGCCCTTCCGAATACGAAGAAAGATGGAGGGCCGCCTACGGGCTTGACCTTTTGCTGCACCGGCACTTCCGAAGCTGCCTCGATCTCTTTGGCGGGGAGCCAAACGAACTGCTCATGCGCGCTGCAAAAGCCCTGCTCTTCGAGGACCTCCTCTCCGAAAAAGGGCAGATGGACCGCCTCAGCCAAATGCTCGACCCAGCCATCCTCCCATCATATGCGCAAATAGTGGCAAGGAAGCTTTCCTCCTACTCAGGAATTTCCTGAAAAAAGAATGCCAGCCCAACCATTCGAAATTCCCGCCTCCCGTTTTCCCAGCAATCAAATCCATCGACATTGGGATTTCCAAGTTAGGCAGCATCCAAGCCCCCCGCAAATTCTCCCGAACCCTCAGCCTAATAAATCTCAGCGGCATTTTCCTTCCGTGGGGAACGAGTCGATGCGGCCGCGGCACGTGGCAATCATACCTGATGGCAACAGGCGATGGGCAGCGAAGCACCGCGTAAGCATGCTCAAGGCTTATGAGACGGGAATCGACAACATAGGCAACGTCCTGAAATGGTGCCGCAAGTACAAGGTCACCACCCTCACCATGTGGGGGTTTTCCACCGAGAACTTCCTGCGGGACAAAGGCGAAGTCCGTTCGCTTTTCTCACTTTTCGACAAGAAGCTCGCGGAGGGCATGAAAGAAGAATACCGCAAGCACCGCGTGCGCGTCCGCTTCCTTGGAAGGATTTCCTCCCTCCCCCACCAGGTCCAGGATAAAATGCGCAAGGTGGAGGCGGATACCTCGCGCCACAAGGATTACAGCCTCAACCTGCTGCTCGCATATGGGGGCAGGCAGGAAATATTGGATGCAGTGAACTCCGCACTCTTGCGGAAAATGGGCAGCGTGGATGAAAAAACATTCCCCCGCCTCCTTTACCTCCAAGAGTCCCCGGACCTTGTCATCCGGACTTCGGGAGAAATGCGCACCAGCGGCTTTCTTCCCTGGCAGTCCTCATACTCCGAATACCACTTCTCCAAAAAGCTCTGGCCTGAGTTTTCCGAGAAGGATTTCCGCAAGGCGCTAACCGACTACTCCTCCCGCAGGAGAAAATACGGGAGATGAATATGGAAAAAAGGTGGGCCATGTACACGCTATTGCTGTTTGCCTCGCTTCTTCTGGTAGCACTGGCCATGCCGCCCCCCAACTACGAGCTGGTTAACTTAACCAAGAAGAAATCCGGCAAAATTTCCCTGGCGCTCGCATCCAATCCGTTTGAACGGATGCGCGGGCTGATGTTCCGCCCAAAAATAATACCCATGCTCTTCATTTTCGACTCAAAAGGGAGGTTTCCCATACACTCGCATTTCGTAGTGGCGGAGTTTGACGCAGTTTACGTCGATGAAAAAGGGAAGGCGGTGGAGATGTTCCGCAGGGTGCCTCCAAACACAGATCTGGTATCCCCTGCCAAGGACGCATCCTTCCTTCTCGAACTGCCTCCAGAGCTTACTGACAAATTGGAAATCGAAGCAGGCAACAGGCTGGAATGGAAAAAAATCCAATGAAACGGATGGGTGGAAGTTGGTCCAAAAAGCATTCTCATCGGGGCAATTCCAATGCTTGGATGGAAAACGACCGGCGAAAAAGCCGCCTACAAACTGAGCCTGCCGCAATTGTCAGAGGAAGAAAGCTCGCTTGTGCTTTGTGTCTGCGACAAGTTCCGCATCTCCACCCAGAAAAAGGAAGTCACAGGCGAAGGGGAAGCAAGGCAGCTCCTCTCCAGGCTGCTTGCGCAGGAATGCGAAGAGCAGGGCTATAAGGTTGACAATGCCCAATCGCAATACCTTTTGCAATCAGCCTTCCTCCAGACATTCGGATTGGGGTTCCTGCAGGAGCTTCTTTCAGACGACTCGCTTGAGGAGATTGCTATGATCGGAATAGGCTTGCCGATATACGTCTATTCAAGGGGGAAGGGGTGGAAAAAAACCAACGTGTCCATCGCAAGCCAGGAATATTTCATCTCGCTTGTCAATCGCCTGGGGCGGCCGCTTGGAAGGAGGCTGACTGCGCAGAAGCCCAGGGTCAACGCTGTGCTTGAAGACGGAAGCAGGATGCACGCTTCCATGCCCCCTATCTCGTCATGCGAACTGACTATCCGGAAATTCATGGTGGAGCCCATAAGCGCATTCGATCTCCTCTCTTACAAAACATACGACGCATTCGCCCTCTCCCTTCTCTCGCTATCTATGCAGTCCGACTTGACGGTGATGGTCGCGGGAAACACGGCATCTGGCAAAACCTCCACCCTCAACAGCCTGCTCTCATTTGTCCCGGAAAGCGAAAGGGTGGTAATCATCGAGGAAACTCCTGAAATATCCATTCCTCACCCCCATCAGCTGCGCCTCTTGCCGTTTGACGAGGGGGGCATATCCATGGTGGAGCTGGTCCGCGATTCGCTTCGCATGCGCCCTGACCGGCTGGTGGTGGGGGAGGTTCGCTCTTCCCAAGAGGCATCCTCGTTCGTGGAATCCGCCCTTTCCGGCCAGGCAAAGGGGTGCTACTGCACCTTCCACGCGAAATCCGCACGGGATGCGCTGCTGCGGCTGCGCATGATGGGGTGCCTCGAATCCGACCTGGAGGGGATAGACCTGTTCATCCTTCAGCGAAGGGTCTCAACCTATGATTCTGGCAAGCGCACTGTGGGGGAAATCCGCCGCCTCAGCCAGATAGCAGTCTGCTCCCATGGCGATGCAATGCGGCCCAAAGAGGTATTCAATGGGAAATCATTTTCCAAGCCTGGCATGGCGGCGCTCATGGATAAGATTTCGGAGGGAAGCGGCCTTGGCCATCGCGAGCTGAAACGGGAGCTTGCGTTGCGCATGGATTTCTTCTCCAAAAACTCCCGCCTGCGAGGATACGCCAAAAGCTTCCACGCCATCCAGCGATTCATGTTCAAGGGGGGAGCGCATGGCTGAATTGCCGGAAAAATTCCTCATGTCCGTGAGCGGCTTTTCTTTCGGCAAAAAAATCTTCCGCCAAGACACCGAAGGCAAAACCGCATCCTGGCTCCTTCTTGCCGGATTGGAGGGGATCGGGCCGCAGAAATACGTTTCAGGCTCATTTTTCCTCTCGTTTTTTCCATCCGTTTCCCTGTTCATCCTCTCAACATTTTTCGCCCCCATCCTCCAGTCAATCGCCCTCCTGTTCATTTCCTTCGGCCTCTCTTTTTGCGTCCTTTATTTCCTGCCCTTTCTGCTTGCAAAAAGAAGGATGGCGCAGGCGCAATCAGAGCTTCCTTTTCTGCTGCGCGAGCTTGCAATCTACCTAGACATAGGGCTTCCGTTTGAAAAATGCCTGGAAAAAATCTCATTAAGGGGCTATTACCTCTCGCCGGAGTTTTCGCTCGCCTGCAGGGAAATATCGTCAGGCTCAAGCGTGGAGGTGGCGCTCGCTTCCCTCTCCAGGAGGCTTGATTTCCTTTCAGCCAAGCGCAGCCTGCTTTTGCTGTCATCCATCTATGAAACTGGCAAGGGCACCGATTCCCTCAAAAGGCTTTCAGAGGAACTCTCCGCCTCGCAGCTCTCTTCGATGAGGGAAACCTCCTCCAAGCTTTCGCTCCTTTCAATAGTGTTTATCGCCTGCAGCGCCCTTATCCCGGCATTCTTCACGGTTTTTGTGGCAGTGCTGCCGACATTGGGCGGCTTGCAGCTTGAGCAATGGCAGCTTATTTTCGCATTTGTGGTAGCCTTTCCGATTCTCAGCTCCCTCTCATTGCTGTCTATGTTCCTTCTTCTCCCCCCGCTGCCCAGCCAGATGGCGCCCAACCTCGGGAATTATCTCGCCTCCAAGGGGTTCGGATACGGCGCGCAAGCCTTTGGCATGCTGTGCATCATCGCCGCCTTCGCCCTCTCGGCGTTCTTTTTCGCTTTGGGCTCCTCCCCCATCGCCCTGCTTTGCCTATGCATCGCCCCAGCCGCATACTCCCTTGCCTCATTTTCCGCCTCCCGGGAGGGGCAGGAAGCGGAAGCCCATCTTCCCGACGCAATTTATTCCGCGGCATCCACGCACAGCATATTATCCGCTGAAAAGATGCTCTCATTCCTCTCAAAGGGGGGCTTTGGGCACCTCTCCGAAAGTTTCGCAGTCGCCTTGAGGCGGATGAAGGCGGGCGACAGCTTCCAGCACGCCATGCTTGCCGCATCTGACCACTGCGGCTCGCAGCTTGCCTCGCGCGCCTTCCATCTCATCACAGTCTCCTATGAAACCGGAGGGGACATGTACTTCGCCCTTCGGGAGGCGGCATCCGATACGGTGTCATTTTTTGCACTTATGCGCGAGCGCTCCTCCCAGCTCTCCTTGCAGCGATACACCATCCTTGCCGCCTCCTGCGCCCTGGTCCCATTCATACTTGGCACTGTCGCCTCGCTCGCCCTGCTTCTCCCCCCAGGCGGGGGCCAGCAGCCAAACCCCCTTTCCATCCTCAATGAAGCTTGCATGGCTTACCTGCTGATAAATTCGCTTTTCTGCAGCTGCCTCATCGCGCTTTCAGAGGGCAAGCCCTCCAAGGCGGCCCTTTACTTTTCACTAGTCGCCCCCCTCTCGCAGCTTTGTTTCATTGCCTCCTCGACAGGACTTTCAATGGCGTTTTTTGCATAAACCCAATCCTTGCGCGCGATGATTTTCACGCCTGCGCTCGATTTATAAAGTGAGGGGTGCATAAGGAATTTACAGGATGCAAGCTCTTCTTGAGGCTGTCTGGGAAAACGGATATCTACAAGGCAGAGCGTGCGTGCTGAAAAAAGAAAGGATGTGATGTGATGGGATTCGGAAGAGGGGGGCCTGACATGCCCAAGCCCGTTAAAGTGGGCGATGAACTGGACGTAACCATTGAGGCAGTGGCTGCCAAGGGTGACGGAATCGCAAAGAAGGACGGATTTGTCATATTCGTTCCTGGGGCCGCAGCAGGCGAGACTTGCAAGATACGCGTAACTGCGCTCAAGGCTTCCTGCGCGGTTGCGGAAAAAATCTAATTGGGAGTTTTCTCCCATTTTTTGTTTTTTATAATTTCTTTTTCCTCAATTCCCCCAAACTCCGGCGCCATTCCATCTTTTTATCCCCCAAAGCTCCCTCTCCGACATGCAAACCCCTAAAAATATCCCCTCCGTGTTTCCCGCATGCAAAAGTACCAGGAGAACTTCATCGAGCTTGCCATTTTCGCCGGTGCCTTGAAATTCGGCTCCTTCACCCTCAAGTCCGGCAGGGTTTCCCCATACTACTTCAACTCCGGGGTGTTCTACTCCGGAGAATTCACCCGTGCGCTTGCCAACACCTTTGCCGAACTTATCATCCGCAAGCTCAAGGAGGACCGCTACGACGTGCTATTCGGGCCTGCCTACAAAGGAATACCACTTGCAGTTTCCGCGTCCATGGCATTGGCTGGCAAGGGGATTGACAAGCCCTGGTGCTTCAACCGCAAGGAGGCAAAACAGCACGGGGACAAAGGCGCCTTGGTTGGTGCGCCGATAACAGACGGGCAGCGCATAGCCCTCCTGGACGACGTATTCACCACGGGGGGGGCAAAAGAGGAGGCAATCGCCCAGCTTCAGTCAATCGCAAAGGTTTCCTTCCCTGCAGTTTTCATACTCATTGACCGGCAGGAAAAGGATTCGGATGGGAAAAACGCCATCGCGGAATTCGAAAAAAGGCACAAGACAAAAGTCTACTCGGTGGTTTCAGCTGACGAGGTATTTGACTACCTGCACAAGAACAAGGTGAATGGCGTCCAGCACGTTACAGAAGAAATAATGGGGAATTATCAAAAGTACAAGTCCAAATACGGCATCTAGTGGTTCCATGGCATCTTACCTGCAATTGCTCCGCGACTCGGCGCATGAGCGCTCCTCCATAGCCTGCTTCGGCATTGACCCGGACATTTCCCAAATGCCGCCCTCACTGATGCAGCCGCGCGAGGAAAGGATAGTCCACTACTATTCATCCATCATCGACGCCGCACTCGGGCAATCCCCCTCCATCGGCGCCCTCAAGCCCAATTACGCCTACTTCGCGCAGTACGGCTTTGACGGATTGCGCGCGCTCAAGACCCTCATCGAGCGCTACAAGGGGAAGCTGCCCATCATATTTGACGGCAAGCGGGGTGACATCGGCAAAAGCAGCGAGGCATACGCAAAGGAGGCGTTCGATTTCTGGCTGGCAGACTCGCTGACGATTTCGCCTTACATGGGCGCCGACAGCGTCTCGCCCTTCCTGGAGCGCTGCAAGGAGGGCAAAGGCGCCTACGTGATTTGCCGCACCTCCAACACCGGCGCAGCAGACTTCCAGTCCCTGAACATCGAGGGGGGCAAGCAACTTTTTTTCGAGGTGGCGCACAAGCTGCACAAATGGCACGTGCCAGGCGCAGGCGCAGTGGTGGGTGCAAACGCGCTCGAAGAACTTGAGCAAATCCTGTGGCTGTTCTACGACTCGCACAAGGAATTGCCCCTCCTCATCCCGGGGGTGGGCGCGCAGGGCGGCTCGGCAAAAGAAACCGCACAGCTGCTTCGTTCAGTGTGGTCAGAGGCATTGCCCCTCCACAGAATAAACTCTTCTTCAGCAATTGCCTACGCATACAAAAAAGCAGGCACAGACGACTTCGTGGGCGCCGCTCTTGAAGAAATAAGGAAGATGAACGCAGAAATAGGGAAGATATGGGCATTCGCCTGAACGCGGAAAGACAAACTTCGAAATCCTGGAACGCAATCCCAGCCATTTCCCAAAATCAACGCTTCATCTCTTCTTTCTTGAATGTCCTGCACCGCACCAGGGTCTTTCCCCCGTCTTCATAAGAGTAAATTATCCTGATGGAATCCGCATCGAGCAATCCGTTCGCATCCCTTACTTTTTCTTTCAGCCCGTTTATCCCGGTCACATCAATCAGCAGCGTGTCAATTACCTGGGAATTTGCTATCTGCTCCCCGTTCTTCCATGCGATTGTGCCAATCTCCGTTTCCTTCATGCCGCAACCGCTCGCAAACATCGCGGTTGCAACCATTGCCCCGTAAAACGCATTCCTGGCAGCATTTCTCATTCTTCCAATAGGGGGGGTTTTCGATGGCTTCCGCTCGAACTTCACATTTTCCGAAGCTTTTCCGATACGACTCTGGGCGCAGCCATTCATCCTCTCACCTGGTGGTAAATCGTGGATATATCAAAATATAAATCAATGCGAACGCGAGAAAAACAGCCAAGGAGCATCACCGTTTCCCTTCCTGCTTCCGCTGGTCAAGCCCATACTTTCCAGCTGGGGTGAAAGTAGAGGTGTCTTTCTTGTAGAGTTTCTCCACCTAAATGGGCTGCTTTGAGAGTTCCTTTGTTTCAGGAGCATTTTTGATCGGCTCGCTGTGGTGATAAAAATACGCGATGCTTCC
>CAYSQN010000030.1:0-7400 GCA_964433305.1 Microcaldota archaeon
CGCAGCACTCACGGCCGACATCGCCATGTTCCGCGGCGCGCTCCAGGCCGGTACGAAGAAGACGTACAAGAAGATGGAGGAGCAGCGTACCGAGGAGTCGGACGACGACGAGAAGGAAGCCGAAGGCTCAATTGAATTGCCCAAGGGCAAGTTCGGGGACGTTGCCTCCTCCATCTGCTTTTCACTTGCCAAGCGGGAGAAAAAATCGCCTGTGGCGATTGCGCAGGAGCTTGCAGGGAAAATAAAGCTGCCGGAGTGGTGCGCCTCCGTAAGTGCGGACGGGCCTTACCTCAACTTCACCCTGTCAGACTCGTTTTACCATAAGCTTGTGCAAGAAATTGCGAGAAGCAAGGGGAAGTTTGGCAAGGGCAAGCCGAAGAAGGGAAAGACCATTATCGAGTTCCCCTCGGTCAACCCCAACAAGCCCTGGCACATCGGGCACTTGAGGAACGCATTGCTTGGGGACGCGGTGGCGCGGATACTTGAGTTTTCAGGCGAAAATGTGGAGCGGGCGGATTACATTGACGACCTTGGACTGCAGGTGGCGCAGTCCTTCTGGGGATATTTGCATTTGGGCAGCAAGCCGCAGGGGAAGCTGGATTTGTGGCTGGGCGGGCAGTACGTTGAGGTTTCTAAGAGGTTCGAAGCAGAGGAGGGAGTGCGCAAGGAAGTGAGGGAGCTCCTCAAGAAGATGGAAGAGGGGCAGGGCAAGGAGGCGCAAGAGTGCCGCGCGCTTGTGGAATCGTGCGTGGCTGCGCAGTACGAGACTGCGTTCAAGTTTTCCGTTTACCATGACTTATTGGTCTTTGAATCGGACATTGTCAGGGCGATTTTTGACGAGGGCATGGAGCTGCTTAAGAAAAACGGCGCCATTGTAAAGGAGACTGAAGGGAAAAACTCCGGCTGCTATGTGGCAAAGATGACGTCTGAGGAGTTTGCCAGCATGGAGTCGCCTGACAAGGTGCTCATACGAAGCGACGGCACGGCAACGTATACTGGCAAGGACGTGATTTTCCAGCTGTGGAAGTTCGGGCTGCTCAAGCACGAGTTCTCCTATTCGAAATTCATCAAGCAGCCCAACGGAGAGGAGTGCTTCATGACTTCGAGGACAGTGAAGAAGGGCAAGTTTGGACATGCCACCCGCGCGATAAACGTGATTGGCATGGAGCAGGCTTACCCGCAAAAGGTCATCAGGGAGATACTGCTTGGCATGGGCTACGGGAAAGAGGCGGAAAATTCGGTGCACCTCGCCTACGAGCATGTCTGGCTGCAGGAGGAAAGCCAGGAGGGAGGGAAAGATGAGGCTGCTCAGAAATTCTCAGGGAGGCAGGGGACTTGGATTGGATATACTACTGATGAGCTTTATGAGGAAGGAGTGAAGAGGGCGGCTGGGAGGATAAAGGAGGAAATGCGGGACAAGGACAAAATCGCGCACTCCATTGCAGCCTCTGCCATCCGTTTTTCATTCCTTAGGACAAGCCCGGAAAAGAAAATCACCTTCAAGTGGGAGACTGCGCTGTCCCTTGAGGGCGACTCTGCGCCCTACGCCATCTATGCGCATGCGCGGGCGAACAAAATACTGGTGAAGGCCGGGCTGGGCAAGGGGTCCGAAGTGCCGCTGCAGGAGGCGGAAAGGGCGCTTTTGAACAAGCTCATGCTCTTCGAGTGGGAAGTTTCGGAGGCTGCAAGGCACCTTCGCCCGCACCTGCTTGCGGACTATTGCATCGAAGTGGCGACCCTTTACAACCGGTTTTACAATTCCTGCCCGATAATTTCCTGCGAGGATGAAAGGGTGAGGGAGAACCGGCTTGCCATCAATTTTGGAGCTAAAACCGTGCTTGCAAACGCACTTCTGCTCCTTGGGATTGAGGCGCTTGAGGAGATGTAGCCTACTGCTTTTGCCAAGCTTCTTAAAGACTCGTCCCAATAAGAAAAAATACTGCGGACGTAGTATAACCTGGCTAGTATCTTGGCCTTCCAACAACCCTTTTCCTCGCTCCAGATGGGGACGCTCGGAAAAGCGTTGACGGAAAATGTAAAGGGTTGGTAAGATAGTCAATGGTCCGGGTTCAAATGTCAGCCCAAGGGGGCGCTGCCCCCTTAGTCCGACACCGCCCAAACCCCCACTGGTTTGCGGTTTTGAAAATCCCGGCGTCCGCATTTTTATTTATAAAAATGAGGATAATGAGCCTGCAGACCCATGTGTCCGCATTTTATCCTAAATCTTAGCTTAAGCCTTAATTTTACAGAAAAAAGGCAGGGCTGCGTCCGCATCAGGAGCATGCGAGGCACATTCCTCCCATGGTGCAAGCATACGTGCCGTCGCACTGGTCGCAGCAGGAAAAGCCGCCCGGGCAGGTTCCGAACACTGCTCCGCCGCAGACTGCTGCGCCCGCGGTGCTTGTGCCGCAGGTGAAGACGAGTTTCTTGCTTCCCGATTGCAGCTTATTGGAAATGTACCGGGAGGAATAGTTGAACCCCAGGCCCATTTCCACCTGCTTGCCAACCGTGCAGCCGAGGGGTGCGCGCAAGTCTATGTGGATGTTTCTTTTTTGCCCCGGGCCGAATGTGACTGCGCCTGCCGCGCTTCCTGGAACGCAGAAGGACTTGTTTACGCTATCAATATTTACGCCTGTGAGAGTTAGCGTGTCCGCCTCTGTGTTCTGCAGGGTAAATGCATACCCTCCTCCGCCGCTGACCCCGCATGGGGAATCTGATGAGAGGGCGGCTGCGTCAAGGACTTGGAATGGGCGCGCATCGCCGCGCCAGTATGAGGCAGACTGGGTGATTTTCGCATCTGAGGAAATGCCCGGGAAAAAGCCAAGAAGCGCGATTGAGACAAGAGCTATTATTAGGACCACCGCGAGCAGGACAAGGTATTCGGTCGCGCCTTGCCCCGCCAAGCTGCGGACAACGGACGAAGCCCTATCAATAGGGCCCTGCCCAAAATGCAGCATTGTGCCTGCCTTCTTTTTTTGCAGCAAGCGGATGCTGGCACCGGAGTGGTTGGATTTGGATTGCACAGTTCCGCTTCGGAACAGATGTATATAAATATTCCTTTGGCTGTATCTTTATGGGGGGAGTTTTGGGGGCAGGCTAATGAAAGGCTAGCTTCCGGGCTTTTCGCGCTATCAGCGCACAGGCGGGGTGTTCAAATGGCGGTCTCACCGATTGAAACTCGTTACAGGACTGCTCTTGCCGCTCTTTTTGACGAGGAGGCCAAACTGAAAAGCTGGCTTGAAGTGGAAGTTTCCCTAGCCCGCGCGCACGCCAAGCTGGGAGGCATCCCTCCTGAGGCTGCGGATGAGATTGCCAGGGCGGCAGGAAAAGTTAAACTCGAGCGCGTGCTTGCCATAGAGGCAGAAATACACCACGACCTGATGGCAATGGTAAAGGCGCTTTCCGAGCAATGCCCCAAGCACGGAGGATACGTGCATTTGGGTGCAACTTCTTACGATATTGAGGACACTGCCACCGGGCTTACCATGAAAAGGGCGATTGGGAAGCTGCTTGAAAGGCTTGGGGAGACAAGGAAAACCTTGGCGGGTTTGGCAAAAGCTCACAGGAAAACTGTGTGCGTTGCCCGCACGCACGGGCAGCACGCGGTCCCCACCACCTACGGAATGAAGTTCGCGCTTTACCTGATGGAGCTTGACCGCAACATTGAGAGGCTGGAGGCCGCCCAAAAGAATATTGCAGTGGGCAAGATGAGCGGGGCAGCCGGCACCATGGCGACCTTTGGAGGCAAGGGCATCCAAATTCAGGAGATGGTGATGAGGGAGCTTGGGCTTGGCATCGAGCCTGTGGCCAACCAGGTGGTGCAGCGCGACCGCCATGCGCAGGTGCTCTTCGCCCTTGCGCTGGTGGCTGCAGGCTTTGAGAAAATCGCCAAGGAAATACGCAATTTGCAGCGAAGCGAAATAATGGAAGTGGCCGAGCAATTTGGAGCAAAACAGGTGGGCTCCTCCACCATGCCGCAGAAAAGGAACCCCCACAAGGCGGAGAGGGTGTGCTCCATTGCCAGATTGGTAAGGGGCAACGTGGCGGTGGCCCTTGAGAACATCGCCCTTGAGCATGAGAGAGACCTGACGAATTCCGCAAACGAGCGGTTCATCTTCCCGCAGTCCTTCATACTGACAGACTATATGGCAAAGGAGATGAACGCCATCCTCTCAGGGCTGGAGTTTTTCCCAAAAAACATCCGGAGGAACCTGGAGCTTTCCGGCGGGGCGATGCTTTCCGAGAGGGTGATGATTGAGCTTGCCAAGAAGGGGATGGGCCGCCAGGAGGCGCACGAGCTTATGCGCAAATCAGCCATTGAGGCGCGGGAGGCGGGATTGCCGTTATTGGAAGTGCTTGCGGGAAAGAAGGAAGTTGCCCGATTCATCAAGAGAGGGGAGCTTGAGAGACTGTTCGATGCTTCAACTTACATCGGGGAGACTGAGAGGATAATCGGCAAGGCGCTCAAAGACTGACTGGAAGCTTGGGCAGGCAAAGAGGGGAGAGATACAGAGGAGGGCAAGAAGATTGTTTTCAATGGAAAAGGAGGAGAGAGGATGAGTTTTCTTCAGAAGACCGACCCGGAAGTTTATGGATGGACGCTGCAGGAGCTGCAGCGGCAACGGGAGGGCCTCGAGCTGATACCTTCCGAAAATTTTGCCTCGCTCTCAGTCATGGAGGCGCAGGGGAGCGTATTCACCAACAAATATTCCGAGGGGTACCCGGGAAAAAGGTACTATGGCGGCAACCAGTTTGCCGACAAGGTGGAGTCGCTTGCCATTGAGAGGGTGAAGGGGATTTTCCACGCCCAGCACGCAAATGTGCAGCCGCACGCCGGGAGCCAGGCCAACATGGCAGCCTACTTTGCGCTCTTGCAGCCAGGGGAGAAGGTGATGGGCCTGAACCTGTCGCACGGGGGGCACCTCACCCACGGAAGCTCGGTGAATTTCTCGGGGAAATTGTATAGGTTCATAGCTTACAATGTGGACCCCAAGAGCCACCTTCTTGACTTCGATGCCATTGAAAGGCAGGCGATGGAGGAAAAGCCGCAGCTCATCGTTGCCGGATTCACCGCCTACCCGCGGCAGGTGGATTTCAAAAGGTTTGCAGAAATCGCGCAGAAGTGCGGGGCAAAGCTGATGGTGGACATGGCGCACATAGCAGGCCTGATTGCGGGAGGGGCGCACGAACAGCCTTTCCCCCATGCGGATGTGGTTACTTCGACCACCCATAAGACCCTGAGGGGGCCGCGCGGCGCCATCATACTTTGCAAGTCGGATTATGCCGCCTCGATTGACAAGGCGGTTTTCCCAGGGATGCAAGGCGGGCCCTTTGACCATGCCATTGCCGCAAAGGCGGTCTGCTTCCACGAGGCAATGCAGCCTGACTTTTCAGTGTACGCAAAGAAAATCGTTGAGAATGCCAAGGCGCTTGCAGGCACGCTTATGGAAGAGGGCATGCAGTTGGTTTCCGGGGGCACGGACACCCACCTTATTTTGGTGGACCTCACCTCCATGAAGCTGACCGGGAAGGAGGCGCAGACAGCCCTTGAGGAAGCGGGAATTACGGTGAACAAGAACACCATCCCCTATGACACGCAGTCCCCGTTCATCACCTCGGGCATCCGGCTTGGCACGCCCGCGCTTACCACGCGGGGCATGGGAACGGGGGAAATGGCGAAAATTGGCAGGATGATAAAGCGGATTTGCGCCGCCCACACCGATGCGGAAGTGAAAAGGAAGGTGGGGGAGGAAGTAAGGCAGCTCACCTCCCGTTTCCCGCTCTACCCGGAGCTTGGCTAAGAGAAAATGCCAAAGGATTGCAGTTTGGCAGGGGAACGGAAGTGGGGAGGGCAAGAATGGTTAGGATGCTTGGTGGGTTTTATGGTGGCAAAGATAATTGACGGGAAGAAGATTGCCCAGGGCGTGCTTGAGGAAGTTAGGGGGGAGGTTTCCTCCCTTTCCCCCAAGCCCTGCCTTGCCATTGTGATGGTCGGAGAGGGCCCTGCCTCCAAGGTCTACACCAAAAAAAAGCACGACGCGTGCAAGAGGGTGGGCATGGATTCCAGGAACATCCACCTCCCGGAAAAAGCAAGCGAGCAGGAAGTGGTTGGGGAGATTGCCAAGTTGAACGCCGATGGGGCGGTGGATGCGATTTTGGTGCAGCTGCCGCTGCCTCCCCACATTGACGAGGAGGTTGTGCTATCCTCAGTTTCGCGCGGCAAGGACGTGGACGGATTCCACCCGGAGAATTTTGGAAGGCTGGCACTGGGGATTGGAGAAATTGTGCCTTGCACCCCCAAGGGAGTGATTCGCCTGCTCAAGGAGTCTGGAGTGGCGCTTTCGGGAAAGCACGCCGTGGTCATAGGGCGCAGCAGGATAGTGGGCAAGCCGCTTGCCTTCCTTCTGCTCAATGAGAATTGCACGGTGACCGTCTGCCACTCAAAAACAGTCAATATGGATGAGATTACTAGGCGGGCGGACATAATTTGCATTGCCATCGGAAAGCCGCAGATGCTCAAGGGAGACATGATTAAGGAAGGGGCGGTAGTGGTTGATGTGGGAATAAACCGCCAGGGCGAGGGGCTGGTGGGAGACGTGGACTTCGAGTCGGTGAGCAAGAAGGCCTCCTTTATTACCCCGGTGCCGGGGGGAGTGGGGCCCATGACCATTGCCATGCTGATGAAAAATGCCTTGCACTGCTACAGGCAAAGAAGGAAGTGACCCCATGGGCGCCCCAACTACTTACCTCAAGGCGCTTGAGGGCATTTATGCGCTGGACAAGTTCGGAAGCCTGCTTGGGCTGGAGAGGATAAATGCCATGCTTGATGCGTTGGGACGCCCAGATAGGAAGTTTCGGTGCGTGCTTGTGGCAGGAACCAACGGCAAGGGCTCCACCACGCAGATGATAGGCGCCATACTCCAGAGGGAAGGCTACAAGGTGGGAACTTATTTTTCCCCTCAGGTGGAGGAGTTTGTTGAGCGGATAAGGATAGACGGAAAAAACTGCACCGGGTTGGACGTTGTGGACTCTTACCTGCAGGTTTCCGCGCTTTGCAGGAAAAACGGCATACCAGCCACCTTTTTCGAGGTGGTAACCGCCATGGCGCTTGTGGTCTTCCAGAAAAGGGAGGTTGATTTTGCGGTGCTTGAAATCGGGCTTGGAGGGAGGCTGGATGCCGCCAATGCCGTGGAGCCGGAAATCTCGGTGCTCACCTCCATAGGCCTTGAGCACACCGAAGTGCTTGGAAACACGGTTGCCAAAATCGCGCATGAGAAGTGCGGGATTGCAAGAAGGGGGAAGTTCCTTGTCTGCGGGCAGATGGGCAAGGATGCGGCGGATGCTGTGGGAAAAGAGTGCGATAAACTCGGGGCTACCTGCGTTTTGACTGCAGAGGAAGT
>CAYSQN010000031.1:0-7248 GCA_964433305.1 Microcaldota archaeon
GCTCCACCCCGGCTATCATTTTGATGAAAATCGATTTTCCAAGCGCGTTTTGCCCGAGCATCCCGATTATCTCCCCCTCCATTATGCTGCCCTCCTTGGAGGAGAATAAAAATGAGTCATAAGTTTTTTGCAGCGAGGGGTAGCTGAACTTCACCACCTTGGACCTGCTTGCAGTGGCTGAGGCAACCGAAAAGGAAATCGAGTGGTTGCGGAAGCGCACGTTCTCCTCGCGCAGGAAGCCTTCCAGGTATTCGTTTATGCCATTCCTTGCCCCCTTCACCCCGGAAACCACCCCATAGGCATTCTCCTGCCCGTAAAGCACGTGCACGTAGTCTGAGAGATAGTCGAAGATGGCAAGGTCGTGCTCCACTACAACTACATTCTTTTGTTCTGAGAGTTCCTTGAGGGCGCGGGAGGCTGCGAGGCGCTGGCTGATGTCCAGGTAGGCGGCAGGCTCGTCGAAATAGTAAAGGTCGGCGTCCTTGCAGTAGGCAACAGCTATTGCAAGGCGCTGAAGCTCGCCTCCTGAGAGCACGCCCACTTTCCTGCTTATTATTTCTGAGAGAGAAAATGCCTCCACTGCCTGCTTTATTGCCCCCCTCTCATCGTTCTTCTCAAGAAGCTCTTTGGAGGTTCCAGAGAAAACTTCAGGTATTTTGTAAATGTTCTGCGGCTTGAGGGAGACTTTCAGTTGGTTGTCCGAAAGCGAGCGGAAGTAGTTTTGTATGTCCGGAGAGAGACGCTCCATTATGTCCTTGGGGGAAAGTTTTACTTCAAATTCCGCGAAGTTGGGCTGCAGCTGGCCTGCCATCAGCTTTATCGCAGTGCTTTTGCCGATTCCGTTTTTTCCTATGAGGCCCACCACCCCTTTTTGGGGAAGCGGAAGCCCGTAGAGCCTGAAGGTGTTCACCCCATACTGGTAAATGGGGTTTTTCATCTCCTCGGCCAGGTTGATGATGGTGATGCAGTCCACTGGGCACTTCTTTGGGCAGATGCCGCAGCCGGTGCAAAGCTCCTCTGAGATGACCGGGAAGCCATCCTTGTCCACTACCACCGTCTCGTCGCCCATCCTCACCCCCGGGCAGACTTTCATGCAGATGTAGCCGCACTTCTCCTTGATGCAAACCTCGCGGTCGATGACTGCGATGCGGGTTTTTCCGAAGAATTTTGACATTTTAATCAGTGTGGAATTTGCCTGCCTTCCCTTTAATAGGCTGATGGCTTTTGGCTGGCTATCACTTGCCCGTGGTACTTTGTACCAAGTGCCGATTGCTCAGAGGCTAATTTTTGATAAAATTCAGCTCCCTGTTTATCGTTCTTCTTCAAGTCACCAAAGCGGAGGTATAAATCAGCAATAGTGGAATAGTCGCTTGCTGCTTTCCAATACTGGTCTCGCGCAGATGCGATCTCGCCTTCCTTTGCATAAAGCTGTGCAGCAGCGACACTATCCTTTGCGGCAGACTCTAGTTTCCCAATAGCCCAGCATGCACTGCTCCATGCCTCTACTAACCTGTCACGAACAAACCTTACAGTATCACGACGATTAGATGGCTTTACCCCATAACCCATCATGATATCATGATAAATTGCACGTGCCTCATCGGGTTTTGGTTCGTCGTACTTGCAGATATCCCAGAACAATTTTCTGTTTTCTTCCGTTACAGGAAAATCTGCATAGAGCGCTATTCCGCTATAACGGTCGCGATGAACGCGATTCGCGACCTTGGTTGCGGTCAGTTCTCCAGCCCACCGCTTTTCCTTAGCTTGACTGGATAATTGAGCAGCAGAGAGTATTTGAACTTCTTCCAGTGGCTTCTTTCTTGTCCAGATAGACTTGCAATATTCTGTTATGGAGTTGAATTTTGTCTTTTCCTTGTTAGCGTTCATTTTTTACACCCCTTATTTATTTTATTTTTTTCTGTAATAGCCGAATTTAACATGTAGCGAATCTTCTAGCGTCCCAATAGAGATTTCCTGATGGACTGAATCAGCCATTTCTTTTTGCCCCAAATCTATCGCTTCACTGTTTTCATCAGGGATGCTGTATACCTTAGTCTTTGTAGTATCCTTAATGACAACGCTATTTTTCCAAGCCTGTGTTCGCACGTACTCATGCTCTTCTTTTTGCGAATGCTGAGGCGGCGACAACCCATGCGCACACATTAAATAGATGATCCCACTTGCCATAACGGAAAGTGTTGCATAGTATGCTTTCTCACCAAGAATGAATTTCTCGTCATCTTTCCAAAAAGGATTGCTTTTCGCACTGTGCTCTTTTTGTTTGCTTGCGTTTCTTTTGAATATCATATTTCACACCTCTTGCTAAAATACCACTTAGGGAGGTTATATTAACTTGTAGTAGCCTAAAGCTACTACATGGCTAAACCTACCTTGGAGTTTCTCACAGACATTGGACTTACTGGAGCCGAGGCAGAAGTTTATACCGCGCTGCTCTCACTAGGCGCATCGCCTGCTGGAAAAGTTGCGCTGCACGTAAAGCTATACCGAAAGAACGTCTACGATGCACTCGCCAAGCTTGTGGAAAAGGGGCTGGTGACAAGTGTGGTGGAGAACAAGGTGAAGTGCTTCCAGGCGAAAAGCCCTGAAAACCTGGCTAACTATCTTGAGGAAAAGAAAGGGAAACTCGCAGAGCAGATGGATGCGCTCGATGAGATGCTTCCCGCGTTCAAAAAGCAGTTCCAGCAGCTTGAGCCGGAAATAGAGGCAGAAATTTACAGGGGAAATGACGGGATAAAAACCATACTCAACGAGTGCCTGAACCACGAGGAAGTGCATTTCATAGGAGCTACCGGAGACGTGGAAGAGCGCCTGCAGTACTTCTGGCCGATGTACAATGAAAAGCGCATGGAGCGCAAAGTGCACTGGAAGCTTCTGCTTGTTTATGAGTCGAGGAACAGGAAGATAACGAAATCCAAATATTATGATTATAAAGTGCTGCCAAAGGAGCTTTCAGGCCCAAACGTCATCTACATCTATGGGAACTGCGTGGCAAATGTGCTCTGGCTGGAAAAGCCGCTGGCGTTTGTAGTCAGGCACAGGCAGCTTGCGGGCAGCTATCGAAGGTATTTCGATTACTTATGGAAAATAGTAAAGTAAAACAAGGAGCTTTTATATACTTTTCTTAGTAAATTCTTATGAAATCAATAAGAATATGACAAAAGGTGGTTTAATGCCAAACGCGAACATTGAGTTGTCTGGATATACTGGGGACGTAGTGGATGCCATGATAAAACTCGGCTACGCCAAGACCAAGACCGAGGCAATCCGGCTTGCGCTCTATCAATTCGATCAGGAGCACAAGCTTACTGATGAACAGGTTTTCGATGGCATTACTGGGAAGATACTTGAAGGAGTTGCTTCTGGAAAAGTGAAGACCAGGAAATTTAGCAAACACGAGCTGGATTGAAATGGAACTCGTTTCCACCTCCGTTTTTGACAAGGACGTGAAGAAGCTAGATCAGCACGAGCGCAAAGAGTTGCAAGACCTGCTTGATAAGATAGAAAAGACTCCGGATATGGGAAAGCCTATGGAACACTATGCCAATGTATTTTCCAAGCGGACCATCCATCGCAGGCTGATTTGGCAGGTGAAAAGAAACGAAGGCAAGATTCTCCTTTTGCTTTACAAGAACCGAGACGAGGCATACGAAGCATTACGACAGATGCCGCTTTAGACATTCTAAATAATACATCGGCAAGGCAGCAGGCTTAACCTAATTATAGTTTAGGGGGCAAAAGCAAAACGGGAGAAAAATGCTTTACAGCCTTAAGCTAGAGAACTTCAAGTCCCACCGGAGCACGCATCTGGAATTCGGGGAGGGGACCAACATACTTCTTGGGAGGATGGGCGCTGGAAAAAGCTCGGTCCTGGATGCCTTGTGCTTCGCGCTTTACGGCACCTTCCCCCGCCTCTCGCGGCGCGACCAGGGGGTTGAAGACCTGATTACTCACGGCTCGGATGCGCCATTTGCGCAGGTGGAACTGGAGTTTGAGGCTGGGGGGAAAAAATACCTGGTGATGCGCAGGATTGGGAAGAAGCTCTCCGATGCCGAATTGAGATGCGGGGGGAAGCTCGTGCAGAAGGGGGCGAAGGCGGTGACTGACGAGATTTCCGCCCTGTTGGGAGTGGACTACGAGCTTTTCAGCCGAGCCATTTACTCCGAGCAAAACAGGATTGATTACCTTCTTTCACTAAACCCGCGGCAGCGCAAGGCGGAAATTGATTGGCTTTTGGGGCTTGGGCAGTTCGATGAGGCGCGCGAGGCGGCGCAGTCTGCCGCCAATCGGCTCTCCGAGCACGCGCAGGCTTTCCTCTCCGAGGCCTCAGGCGAAAAGGTGAAGGAAGCGAAGGAGAAGTGGGAGAGGCAGCGCAAGGAAGTGGATGGGGCAGCGCTGGAGGCGGAGAAGCTTTCAGGCGAGGTTGCATCGCTTCGGGGGAGATTGGAGGAAAAGAAAAAGAAGCTGCAGCAGCTCGAAGGGAAGCAAAAGGAATATGAAACCCGGAAAAGGAGGAGGGACAACCTCGAGGGAGAAGTGGAGGGGCTCAAAAGGCAGTGCACAGGGAGGAGCAAGCCCGAAGGGGAAAAAATCGCTGCCCTTGTGGCTGCCTACCAGTCGCTGCAGTTGGAGGCGTCGCAAAACCGCCAGCTTCTTTTGGGGAAGCGGACGGAGTGCGCCAACCTGTCTTCTTCCATTGCCATACTTGAAAACGGGCTGAAGCTTGCCAAAGGCAGGAGGGGCAAGGCCGAGGAATTGCAAGCGAAAATAAGCAAAGCTCTTGGAGGGAGGGAGATAAACGGGCTGGAGAAGGAGGTAACTTCCCTTCTGAAGGAAATTGAATCCATTGCACAGCTGCACGCCAGCCTCCACGCGCAGCTTGGGGAGCTTTCCTCCGCGATAGACGCCCTTTCAAAAGCAGGGGCGCACTGCCCTGTGTGCGACTCCCCGATGGAGGGGGGCAAGGCCGTGCGGCTGTCTGAGCAAAAACAGGGCGAGCGGGAGAAAAGGAAGGCCAAGCTTGCGGAGTTTGGGCTCCTGCTTGAGAAGAAGAAAAAGGAGCTTGAAGAATTACAGAGGCAGGTTTATGACATCAGCTTGTGGAACGGCGAGCTGGGAAGATTGCGGTCCGAAGGGACGGAAATCCAAAAATACGAGTCGGAGCTGGAAGCTAAGAAAATCGAGCTTGCGCAGGGGCAAATGGAGGAGCAGACACTGGGCCGGAGCCAGCCTGGGCTTGAAGATAGCATGAACAAGGCGCGTGCGGCCCTTGAAGATGCGCAAAGCGCATTGCGGATGCACCTGCAGCTTGAGCATGCCCAAGTCGAGCTTGCAGCTGCCATCTCGCAGCTTGCCGACTTTGACTTTTCAGAGGAAAAATGGAAAGAGGCAAAAGAAGGGTTCGACTCCTTGCGGCTGCAGGAAGCCAAATGCTCCACGCAGCTTGCAGGGAAGCAGCAATCCCTTAAGCTTCTGCGGGAGCTTGCAGACGAACTTTTCAGGGAGTGTGAGCAGCTTGAGAGAAAAGCCGCGCTTGCCTCAGAATACCTGAAATCTTCGGAAAGCATGGTGATTTACAAGAACTCCCTTGCCCAAGCGCAAGGCGAGCTGAGGCAGAGATTGGTGGAGGAGATAAACGCCGCGCTTGCGGAAATCTGGACCTCTATTTACCCGTATTCGGATTATTCCGGCATAAAACTTGAGGCGGACGGGAAGGATTACCATCTGCTTATGGAAAAATCCGGCTGGAGGGAGGCGGACTCGGTTGCCTCCGGAGGCGAGCGGGCGTGCGTTTGCCTTGCCCTTCGAATTGCATTTGCCACCATCCTCACCCCGGACGTTGGATGGCTGATTTTGGACGAGCCCACCCACAACCTGGATGCGGATGCGGTAGCCATGCTATCAGAGGCGATTTCAAGCAAGATACCCTCGATTGTGGCACAGACTTTTGTGATTACGCATGAGCCCTCCCTTGGGGAAAGCGGGCAGGGGGCAGTGTTCCAGCTGGAGAGGGAAAGGGGGAAAAACGGGCCCACCACCGTGGGAAAGCTGCAGGGCTAGCTTTGTGGATTGACCATGCCGGAAATTGCCCGGGCGGTTGCTTGGATGCGAAGCCTAAACTAAGCGGCTTCCAGATAAGAAGGCGAGTCTGTTTCCCTGTCCGGCAGCTGGCGTTGTTTGCCCTGCCTTTGATTCTCGAATAGCAGCGAGTATTTGTGCGCCAAGCTTGCAACAAGGCGGTGCATCGGAAGGGCATTTTCCTTTTTGCTGCGCGCATATGAGCCCACAATATCCCTGCATGCGGGCGATTGGCGGAGATACCCCTTGGCTATTTCGGATAACTCTTTCTCGGATAATTTGCCAAGCCTTGCAAGAGTGGTTACAAGCTCGAAGAACGCCTGTTCTTTTTCGTGCTCTTCAAGCGCATATAATTTTACCGGGTTTCTTGCCTTTGCCTTGCCTGCTGCAAAGTCCACTGCTTCAAATGACAGTCCCCCGTGGTAACCGAACCCCAGCGAGTGCAGGGCGCCAAGTGTTTTTGCAATTTTCTTTGACCGCTCAAGGCGTTCCGCGCGCGAATAGCTCATATATGCCATAGAAGAGCCGTTAATTGCGAATGCCACTTTCCATGTGCCGTCCTGGCTTAATTGGTAGCCAATGGCGTTGACAACGTAATTTGAGAGCGCATCTGAAGCTTCGTCCGAAAGGGCATCCAACAGCATTTGGGCGTGGAATTCTGAACCGACCTCGTGGAGCTCCATCCCCTGGAGGCTTTCACCTTCCCGCAGTGGCTTTGAAAGAAGGTAGCTTGCGCGCTGCCCCTCCTTGCCCGGCCGCACCACAAGGACGTGGCTTGGGCTTTTCCCGTCTTGGAAGAATATGTAGGCGATGCTGCCGTTCTCCAGGTTTTCCTTTTCCACTTTTGCCACTCGGTTGTTGATGCCTTCCTTCTCGACCATTTTCTCAAGAAGGAACCTCAGGGGGGTTGGCAGCAGGAAGAAGGCGTCTTTTGCATCCTTAGGGGTAAGCAGCGCACCCTGCACCTTATTTGGATTAATGGTTTTTCTTTCTACCATATTCCCACAAAGAAGGCTGTGGAAAGAAGGGAATAAAAAGCAATGTAACAGGCAGGAGAGGGCGGGCAGCGGGCTAGGCGGAGGTCATGGTTTGCCCGCTAGCGCAAACAAGGGGCTTGGATGACTTCTTGCCTTCAATTGTTTCCCTCAGCTG
>CAYSQN010000032.1:0-6542 GCA_964433305.1 Microcaldota archaeon
CACCACCTGCCCAAGCGACTGGAAGGAGGAAACCAACCCAAGCACCGCCCCTCTCTTTCCGACCACTCTCTTGGTGATGAGCGAATTGACTGCGGGAAAAACAAGCGCGTTCCCTGAAACGAAAACCGCCAAAGGAATCATGATGGTCAGCCAGTCGTGGGTGAAGACGAGCAGGAAAAAGCCAAGGCCGGACAGCGCAAGGCCGACAGGGATGAGCCTGGCTTCGCCGTACTTGTTTATCAGGTTGCCCCCGACGAACTGCATTATCAGGATAAGCACGCCCACAAAAGTGAAAACAAGGCCGATTTCCGGCGAGGAGAAGCCCATCTTGTCCGCGGTGTAAATGGCAAGGGTGGCATCCAGCCCCCCAATCATGAATGTGGTCATGAAGGTTCCCAAAAACAGGAAAAGCAGGGGGGAGGACAGGTGCTCCAGCAGCGAAATTTCCTGGGCTGGGATGTCTTTGCTCTCCTTCTTCTCATGGGGCTCCTTTATCTGGAGGTAAACGGACAGGAAGTTGAGCGCCGCGAAAGCCGCTGAGAGGAAGAATGCGTCTTTCACCGATATGGCGGAGGCAAGCCCCCCGAAAGCAGGGCCGATGATGAACCCAAGCGAGAAGCTCATGCCCACCAGCCCCATTGCCTTTCCCCTCTGCTGCTCGGTGGTGTAGTCCGACAGGAGGGACAGGCAGGCCGGGAAAATGGCGGCTGCGGCAATCCCCTCAATTGCGCGCGCGACAAACGCCATGGCCAGCGAATCGGTGAGGGCAAAAATCAGGTAGCCAATCACGAACCCCCCGGTGCCTACGAGCAATATTTTCTTCCTCCCGAACCTGTCGGCAAGCTTTCCCATTATCGGGGAGAAAATCAGGCTCATGCCGGCGAAAGTGGCGGTAAGCAGGCCAAGGTCCGCGGGGGTGGCTCCGTGCGCAAGGGCATAGAATGGCAGCAGGGGCAATATTACCCCGAACCCGAAGCTGGTCATGAATAGCGTGAAGAGCACTGCCTTGATGCCAGGCGTTGAAAGTATTTCCTTGAAAGACATAATATTTACTCGCTTGCAGCTATCGGTTCGAAATAAGCATTCCATGGTGTTTCCGGATGGACGCGCATTTATAGCTATCTTTTTTGCTACCTTCTCTCCTTGCGCGCAACCGCGTAATAGATAGCCACTCCAACCCCGAACCCAAGGAACAAGAGCACCATGACCCACAATATCTTCCACAGAGTCTCATTCCTTGCGGTTGCCACCTCGTATGCGAGGATAAGCGTGCCAATTTCCCCAAGGAAGGCTGCAAGCAGCACAAGAAGCACTGCGCCATAGGGCACATAGTTTTTGATAAGGTCGCTTACCTGCCCCTGCCCGACAACTCCTGGCACAATAAGCGCGAAGAGGAAAGTAATGATGGCGAGCACAAGAACCAATAGCCCAGCCTTGAAAAGGAGGGTTGCGTAATCATGCTTCATCATCGTACCACCATCAAGTGTGTCTCTGGGAACGCATTTAAGGGTTTGGACGAGCGTTCGAGGAAAAAAGATGCGCATTTTGCATGGGAAAAATGCATCAGACATTTTCACAGTGGCGAAAATGCTGAGGGCCAGGTGAGGGAAGCGTCAAGTGCAGCAGCACTTGGCGCGTTTTGGAGCTGCAGGCTCCAAACCCGAGCCTGGCTGAGTGAAACGATGTGCATTTTGGGCGCAAAATGCATCAGACATTCTTGCGAACAAGAATGCTGAAGCCAGGTGAGGGAATCGAACCCCCCTAATCCGCTGACTGCCTCTCTCCACCCTCGTTTTCTTTTGGGGATGATGTGCATTTTGCTGCAGCAAAATGCATCAGACATCGAACGTTCCGACGTTCGATGTCGAAACCCTCAGCCCCCTTTCTTTCTAAGAAAAGGGGCTATGGGACTGCAGGCGGATGCATAGCCTCTCTGCCAACCTGGCGCTTCCAGTTGGCAGACCAGTGGAACCGCAGTTCCAGTCGGGCTGCCAGCCTGGCGTAGTTTGCTCCCATGTTGGAGGCACTCAACTTCCAACACGGCGGCTGTCGATTTTCTTGTCAAAAGGTATTTATAAGCGCACTGAACAAGCAAGCCGATGGCAAACAAAGTCAACTTGTCTTCCTACCCCTGGAAAGCCATCGTAATCGGCGCGCTTCTCTCCATTCTTGTCGCACTTTACAGCGCCTACGCGGGTCTGAAGATTGGAGGGGTTTACTGGCCCATGGTAACTACGGCAGTGGTGTGCCTTGCCCTTGCCCGCTTGCTGGGCGGCAAAAACATCCATGAGACCAACGTGATGCAAACCACCGCATCCACAGGCGGTTTACTGGCAGCCGGCATCATTTTCACCATCCCAGCCCTTTACATGCTTGGCTTGCAGGTCAGCGCCACCGACATACTGTTCGTCTCATTGGCAGGAGGCATACTCGGCCTCCTGTTTGTCTACCCGCTTCGGCAGCGCATGATAGCGGAGGAAAAGCTTCCCTACGCTGATGGAGCAGCAGCAGCGGCCATATTGCAGGCTGGCGACAAGGGAGGAAAGACCAGCAGCAAGCTTTTCGCAGCATTCGGGGTGGGCGCCATTTTCGCAATAGCAAGGGATGTCCTAACTCTTTTTCCCGCCTACTTCAATCTGGAGTCCCTCAAAATTTCCGCAGCAAAACTTTTCTCTTTCGGAAGCGCCATCTCTCTTATTCCATTGGCAGGCGGCTACTTGATCGGCACCCGCTTCACCGCAGCATGGTTTGCCGGCGCAGTTGCCACTTATCTGCTAATTGTTCCCTATGTAGTTTCCACCGGGCTGTTCCCTGACAAGCTCGCAGTGCTTGTCAACATAGCAAAGCCGTTGGGCGTGGGAATGGTGATTGGGGCAGCACTGGCATATTTCCTCACCAAGGGACTGGGGGCATTCAACCAAACCATCAAGCACTTCCGCACAGGCGGCATGGGCAAGAAAATCGGCTTTGTGCTTGCCATCATGCTAATACTTCTCACCTATGTGTTCGAGCTTTCCCTCCCCCTCGCCCTCCTGGCAATAATTGGCGCCTTCCTCATGGCATTTGTAGGAGCAAGGATAACTGGGGAAATGAACGTCGACCCCATGGAAATATTCGCCCTCATCATCCTTTTGGCAGCAAAATTCTTCTTCGGCTTCGGAGTGCTTCACCTGGCCCTTCTTGCAGCCGTGGTCTGCATTGCAGCAGGAATCGCAGGGGACTCCATGCAGGACTTCAAGACCGGCCACCTTCTTGGCACCCCGCCAGCGCACCAGCTTGCAGGCGAGGTGGCGGGAGTGGTTTCCGCCTCGCTTGTAATGGGGCTCTTAATGATGGCATTTGCCTCAAAGGGTTTCGGAGGCATTGATTTCCCTGCACCGCAAGCGGTCGCAATAAAGGAAATCCTTCAGGCAACCTCCCTTTCCTCCACCCTACTTGCAGGGATGCTCGCAGGCTTTGCGCTAACATTGGTTGCCATGAGGGCTGGGTTGGGCGCAGTGGCCATCGCCTTCGGAATAGGCCTCTATGTTCCAATTGAACTGTCCGTTCCCCTCTTCATAGGCGGCCTCATCCGGTATGCAGTCGACAAGCGCAAGCAGACCGAACTCTGGAGGCTGGTGGCAGGCGGCGTGATAGCAGGAGAAGGGCTGGTTGGGGCAATAATAGTCCTAATTTCTGCAAAAGCATTCCTGGGCTTCTAACTTTCTGAAAAAATAGGTGCAACTTGCTCCTTACTCAGCGAACCAGCTTCAGCGTCTCAAGCACCCTTTCAATAAGCGCCTTAGTTCGAGAGTTGGTAGCAGCGCTGGAAGAGAAGAACTTCTCGTGGAAGTGCTCCATCATGGACAATGCCACCACCTTGTTTATGGCAATGGCAGCGTCAAGGTTCGCCTTTGCCTCGGCGGGCTTGCCCTGCATGGATTGGCAGATGCCAAGCGCGCATACAGCTTCGGCATTGGCAGGATTAACCCCTTTCACATACTCAAGCGCAGACGCCGCCTCATCGAGCCTATTGAGCGTTATCAGGCAATAGCCAAGCATATGCCAAACCTGCGCGTTCTCCCGCTCAATTTCAGCGGCCTTGGAAAAGCAGGAAAGCGCCTCCTCATACTGAGCGTCAACGTAGTGCGCCTTCCCCTTGACAAACCAAGCAATGGCATCCTTGGGGTCGATTTGCGCAAGCTCGGTGGCTTCGGCAACCGCTTCGGGCCCCTTCTTCTCCTCGACCAGCTCCTCGGTTTTGGCCACCATTCCCTCTGCAATCTCGTCTGGCATGGGCAAAAATAACCCCTCAAGGCTTATAAGATTAGCATGAAAATTAACTGCCATGGCAAATTTTTCACAAAAACCTGCGCCATCAGTTCCTGCTGCCAAGCCAGTGGCCTCAAGCAGGGAGGAATTCGACTCGCTCAAGCAGCAGCTTAACATTTCCTCCTGGGAGATGAGCCCCAACAGCTGGGAAGCCATCCAATTGGCTTTTGTCTCGAAGGGAAGCGAGGCGCAGGCGCGCGCTTTTCTTGCAGCGATAGAACTCCCTACTCCTGAAATGTGAATAAAGTTTGAAAAGTAGGGAGATTTAGCTAATTATTCCCTTAACTTCTTTCAAAAGAAGCTCATGCGCAGCTTCAATTGCCTTTTTTCTTGCCGAAAGAGGCGCGGCATAATCTGACGAAGAAGGAATAAGATATTTTGCAGCAAATCTCTTCACCTTATCCACATTCACTGCCTCCTTGAAATCATTCTCATCCAATTTCACTCCTGCAAGTTTGGAAACTTCGGCGACAGAAAGCTGCGAGAGATACTTTTTGCCCGCCATGCAATCCTTCACAATCTTGCCCGTGATTTCATGCGCAGTCCTGAAGGGCACGCCCTTCTTGGCAAGCAAATCCGCAAGCTCGGTGGTGCAGGCATACCCTTCCTCAAGCTCTTGTGCCACCTTCTTCCGGTCAATTTGCAATTTAGGCATTATCTTTGCCATTATGGAGAACACTGCAAGTGCAGTATCCACCCCATGCATGGAGGCAAACTTGCTCTCCTGGCTGTCCTTGTTGTAGCCAGAAGGCAGCCCCTTGAGCAAAACAGAGGCATGTGCGTACAGCCCAAGCATCCTTGCAGCCTTCCCCCGCACCAGCTCAAGCGGGTCTGGGTTTTTCTTCTGTGGCATCATGGAGGAGCCTGTGGAATATTCATCGGGCAGCACCACTAGCCGCTTGTTTGAAAGCAGGATAATGTCCTCAGCCATTCGGCTGCAGTGGTTCACCGCGCCAACCAGCACGGAAAGCAGTTCAGCCTCAAGCTCCCCCCTGTTTGACACGGTATCCATTGGGTTGGCAGATGGCGAGGAAAATCCAAGCAGCTTGCTGGTGTAATCCCTGTCAATGTTCCAGGTGGTGCCAGCCACTGCGCCTGAACCAAGCGGATTCACATTCACCCGCCCGTAAAGCTCTCCCAGCCGCTGCAAATCCCTCTCAACTGCATTCCAGTGCGCATGCGCCCAGAAAGAAAGAGAAGCTGGCTGCGCCACTTGGAAGTGAGTATATGTGGGGAAAGGGCAGTCTTTCTTGGAAAGCTGCAAAAGCGACTGCTGCAGCTGCAAAAGGGCAGAAGAAAGCTCATTTATGGCGTCTCGCATGTACATTCTTGTATCAAGCGAAACCTGGTCATTTCTTGACCTAGCGGTGTGCATTTTCTTTCCGTAAGGGGTAATTTTGGTGACTTCTGCCTCGACATTGGTGTGCACGTCCTCAAGCGTGTAGTCCAGCTTGAAATTTCCCTCTGCTGCAAGCTTATGCAGCTTCAGAAGCACCCCCAGCACGGAAGCAGCCTCGGCTTTGGGCATTATCCTCTGCTTGCAAAGCATGGCTACGTGCGCCAGGTTGCCTTCAATATCGTACAACGCGAGCTTCTCATCCAGCATGGCATCCTCTAGCGAAAGGAACTCGAACATCTCCTGCGAGGGCGGCTTGGAAAACCTCCCTCCCCACAGTTTATCTGCCATAGCACTCACTACTCGCTGGCATTCACTCTTCTTGCGCGGCCCCCCTTAAAAGGTGCCGTTTCATATAGAACAATTTGTTCCATAAATTATCCCACAGCCCAGAAGCGGCTTTCCCTTCCACTGCTGGCTACAAATTCATCGCTTCACGTCGAACAATTGCTAATTGACGAACGTCGCAGTTAAAATAGTAGCGCTTGTTAGTTGCCCCATGGCAGAGAACAACAGCTGGATGATCGGGTACTACTACCTCAACGAGTGGGTGAAGAAAAACTTCGAATGGGTAGCGCACCGGGCGGTGCACGGCATGCAAAGCTTCAAGGCAGTCATGGGCTTCCATGACTATAAGGGCTCCGTGCAATCCAAGCAGCTTGAAAACCTCAAGTCCATTTCTGAAAATCTCCGTTCTTTTGCAGGCTCCAAAGTTTCAGGGGAAAAGGCCAAGATCCTGCAAGAAAAAAACAAGTCTGGCTTCAGGTCAGACAAATTCCAGGTGCTCACTGAGAAAATCTTTTCGAAAAAGGAAGACTTTTTGTTGCAGATGGCT
>CAYSQN010000032.1:6552-7187 GCA_964433305.1 Microcaldota archaeon
TCTCTGAAAATCTCCGTTCTTTTGGGGGTGGCACCCAGTCAAGAAAAAAGCTTGAAGAAACTGCCCAGCGCAACAAAGCCGGCTTCAGGTCCGACACGCTCCCTCCAAAAGCCGAGCCTGCATTCTCATTCTGATAAAGGATAAGCTAATTCTGAAAGCAAGCAGGAAGAAGAAAAGGGGGCCGAGCCAAGAAACAGGCAGGGAAAAGGCTAGAATAAGGAAATAAAAAAAGAGAAAAGAAAAAGAAAGGAAAAAAAGAAAAAAATGTTTTGCCTAGGCATTCGCCTGGCAGTACAGCATGCACTGCGCCTTCTGGTCCCCGGTCAGGCTGCCGCACGTGGCGTCACAGTCCATGGCCCTTGGGCTGCTTTGCCCAGACCCTCCAGATGGCATGGGCGTTGCCGCCGCTGGCAAGGTGAAATCTGAGTCAGACACGGACAGGCTGTAGCTTGTGGCCGAAGTTTCGGTTTCAATAGACACTCCGTCCTTGGCTGCGCTGTACCATATGTACAGCGGCACTCCCTCCGGGGAGATGCAATAGCGCGCAGTGTAGTCGGTGCCCACCAGCTTGTAGCACTTGGCAGTAGCGCCTGCAATCGCCTTTGTCCCATCCTCGGTTATGGCATATTTGCCAG
>CAYSQN010000033.1:0-6993 GCA_964433305.1 Microcaldota archaeon
CAGGGCATTTGACAAGGGTGTTGCGCTCCAGCATCGCCCCCCGCCAACCGCGCCATACCCGTATAAACCCTTATCGTGTATCCTTGGCGGGTGGTGTTATGGGCAAGAAACAGCCTATTTTCGTAGTCGCGCAATGGCAGCATAACAGCAAGGGGATTTACACCTTGGTGGAGGTGGGCGCAGCCACCAAATACGTGGTGAAAAAGGGCGACCAGCGCTGGACGCTGCGCATCGGGAAGTCCATGTACCGCCTCTACCCGTTCGCTGAATGGAAAAAGCACAAGAAAAAGGGGCTTCCGCGCGCAAAGATAGTACCGATTGGCAAGCATAAACTCTAGGGGAAGCGGCCCATTTGGATGCTGAAACGATAGTGTATTAAACAAACATCGAGGTTTAATTCCATGGAACTCACGGACTTCATACCAAAAAAGATTTTTTTCACGAAAGGAGTTGGCACGCACAAGGACAAGCTTACCTCCTTTGAGCTTGCGCTGCGCGATGCCGGCATTGCAAAATACAACCTGGTCACGGTATCAAGCATTCTCCCTCCCTTTTGCGAAATAATACCCAAGGCAAAGGGGCTGCCCATGCTAAGCGACGGGGAAGTGGTGTTCGTGGTGCTCTCAAGGAACGAGTCAAACGAGCACAACCGGCTGATTTCCGCATCCGTTGGCGCGGCAGTGCCCGCCGACCGTGCTGCCTATGGGTATTTGAGCGAATACCACTCGTTTGGGGAAAACGACAATACCGCAGGCGATTACGCCGAAGACCTTGCCGCCTCCATGCTCGCCTCCACGCTTGGTATTGAATTCGACCTGAACCAGAGCTGGGACGAGAAGGAGACGCTTTTCAAGATGAGCGGGAAAATCGTGCGGACGACCAACATCACGCAATCAATAGTGGTGGACAAGCAAGGCGAATGGACCAGCGTGCTTGCCGCCGCTGTCCTTATCCTGCGCGAGAACGGCACCGATAAGGCGGACAAGCCTAAGGAAAGCGACAAGCCATCTGCCATCAATGCGAACGGAGGCGAAAAGATGGCTGAAAAGAAATAGCCCCATCCTCCGATTTTCCACTTCCAGCTGCTCAAATGCCTCTCTTGAGCGACCGGATGCTAGGCATATTGAATTTAGGCATTCGGATGGACTTGTCCTTTTTGCTGTCCTTCCTGGATTTCTCTTTTTGCGCGTCCGTGTCTTCATCCATGGTATCGACCCGTACCCTATTTGGCGGATAGTAGTATAACTGCTCGCACTCACTGGGAAACAAGAAGTGTGGGCGCAAGCCGATTTATTCTTTAAGCGTGAACGGCCTTGGCGCCTCCACTCCCTCTGAAAATGCTTCATCTGGAGCTTCATATTTGCAGGAATTGGCCGAAGCGGTGAGGTTCGATAGGGTGTTGTTGGAGCTGTCGGCGAGGAAAATCGCGTAGCCGGAGTTGCCGAAAGTAGCGATATTCGCAAGGGCATTGTTGGAACTGGAGGAAAAGTAGATCGCCGCAGCCCCTCGGCCATTGGCAACCACCGTAAGGTTGGAAAGGGTGCCGCCCTGTGCCCCTTCAAAATAAATGCCCCTGTTAAAGTCCCTTATCACGCAGTTTTTTATCGTGGTGTTGAATTGATCCGAATAGACTCCGTCCCCTTCAGATGATGTGTCCCCGATTATCGAGAAACCATTGCAGTCAAGCACGATGTTTGGAGCCGTCACCTTGAAGCATGTGCCGCTGATCCTAAGGTCCTGCTCCAACATGCAGGTGAAATTAGGGGCATCAAGCCCCCCACAGATGCAGCTTTGGGGCGGAGGGGCAGTAAAACGGGTAAGAGGGGCGTAGTCTGCGCATCCTGCCGGGCAGATGAACTTGCCTTGGGAGGTGGATTGGCGGTATGGATAGCCGCTTCCGCCGGTCCCAACGCTGAGGTTCTGCCCGTATCCGCTCGCGTTGGTTCCTGTGATTAGGACACTGCCCTTGATGACATTGGCCCAGATGTTGCCTTCTGATCCGTTGTATGTGTTCCCCTGCAGCGTGATGCTTTCGATTTCTATGAAGTTGTCTGGGTCCTCCCCCCCTCCGTTGTTTGCCACAATCCAATTGAGCAAGCTTCCGGCTAGAGGGTATGAGTTGAAAGGCGAGTAATGCCTTGTCCTGTCCCCTGCAAAACTTCTCGTCATGATCCAATAATACCCGGGAGAGAGAGGCGGCTGCGGCGAGAAGATTGCGGTGTTGCCTGCGAATGATGCGTTTGCTATGTCCGTATGGTTCTCATCCTGCAATACCGCGTATTCCGCATCCCCTCCAACCCTATGCACTTGCGCAAGATTCTGCCCGCTTTCCATGAGCTGCACTTTCATGCCAACGTCGTTGGTTTGGAGGAATGTGGACGCGAGCGAAAGCCCGGAGGTTTCCGTTGTCGGGAATGGGCGCATTTCAATGGTGGTGTTCCAATAGTTTCCCTGGCTGCTGTTCACATACGTGCCGTTTGTGTTGGTAAAGTTGTTCCAGTAGAAGAGGTTGCCCCAGTTGCTTGCGCCTCCGATTAAAAGCAGCGTTGCATTCTTGGACTTGATGGTGTTGTTGATGAACGTGTTTGCTAGCATGTATTGGGAAAGCTCGACCACCACCGTGCCGTTGCTCTCAAATGTGTTGTTGGCATAGAGATTTTGGACCGACCCTTCAAAATATGCCGCCCTGTTTGCCGTTGCAGTCAGATGGCTGTTTGCCACGACAAAATTTTCTGAGCCCGTGTTGACAAAGGCGTCTGTCGCGGCGGTTACCCTCGAGTTCCTCAATACTCCGGAATTGTCCCCTCCCACAATCACCCCGCCATTTCCGGAAACAAAAACGCTGAGGTTGTCAAGCAGCGTGTCAAGGGCGAATTCAGAAAGGGCGATTCCGGCGTTTTGCGCGTAAAATGTGCTGTTGGCTATCACCGTCGGATAAGATTGGGAATAATACGCCCCATAATAGCCTGGCGCATCCCCCAAAGACCATTCGGGCGAAACATTAGTCCAGCAATTGTTCATCACAAAATTTGGCGCATCAAACAATTTCAGCCCATAGCTTCCAACCGCCTGGGTGCAGGAATCCACTCCGCCCCCAGTTGTTCTTTGGTAGCTTATCCCATATGTGCTGTTTGCAATGGTGATGTTCCTGATCCAAACATCGGTTGAGCCATAAACCATCAGGGGCGCGTAATGCCCGCGTGCTTGGATAAACACATCGGTGGCGTTTATGCCCGTGCTTGATTCGATGTATAGGGGGTGGGACCCATTCCCGGAGAGTTTGATCGAGCTTAGCTGTGCGCCAGTCGTCCAAAGCGCATAAATCCCCAAGCCGCTCTCGGATTCCGTCACATTGGTGCTGTTTACCATCGAATTGGACGAGTAGGAGAGCTTTATTCCGATATCGAAGTTGCGGACATTGCATCCGGTGATTGCTGTGTTTGGCTTGTTTGACAATATTCCAACAAATCCCGCCCCCCCATCCCCGGTTATCCCAAAGCCCTGACAGTTCAAAGTTATGTTCTCCGCCTCGACTGTGAAGCAGGATGCGTTATTTGCGGTTGAATTGGCAGCCATGGTGTTAGTTGCGCCGGGCTCATTGATGGCATCTCCGCAGGCGATTGCAGAGGCTGCACCCGTGCCAATGGCAAAAAGCACAAGCATGGCGGGAAGAAGCCTTTTTGAAAAGGAGATAAAGCTAGCACTGGCCATGATTTCCGGCTTATTCGGGACGTTCATGCATAAACACCCAATGCCTGGACATGCCTTCAGAAAGCCTCGGTTTTGCGCGTTCCAAAAAATCTTTTTTCAACGCGCGCCTATCCCCACAAAGGCGCACGCCGTCCCTTGGCAAAGAATGAAGTTATATTTTATTTAACCATATGTTTCTTTGCAATCCAGCCTCGGGCAAGCGCAGTGCGCCCTAAGCTTATCTGCCAGCCCATTCTACGAATTCCTTCATTTCCTCCCCTATTGCGGATGGGGAAAGCTGCCGCGCGCGCTCCCTTATGCCCGCAGGCAGCCATCTGCGGTACTTTTCGAACCTATCATCGATAAACAGCCCATAGCTCCAGTCGGTTTCGCTCCTTATCCCCCGCCCAAGCGCCTGCACCGAGCGGATGATTGCCGGGTAAATGGACGCATACTGCTCGGCGGTCCCCTGGCTTTTGAATTTCCAGCCTAGGTAGCTTTCATAAGCGGAATGTGCCCCCCCGCTTTTCGGATGCGGAAAGCCCGCGACAATGATGAGCTTGAAGGGGTTTTTCTTGAAGTCCACCCCCTCGGAAAACGAGCCTCCGATGACCGCATGGAAAAGCACGGGCGCGCCCCCGACTCCCCGCTCGATATCTTCCTTCCTCTCTCCGGCTTTTCCAGATGAGCTTCTCATTTCAGAGTGGTGCAAGAATTCTGGCAGCTCAAGCTTGCTGCCCACCATCGCCATGTAATCGTATGAGGGGTAGAAAACCGCGGCGGAGTGCGGCAGGCAATTGCGCGCCGCTTCCGAAATTATTGCCGCCATCATGCGGGTGCTTCCGCCATCCGCCCTCTCGCGCATCCTGGAGGATGCCGCGGTGCAGATCGCTATCGGGTTCCTCTCATCTGAAAAGGCGCTTTGGTACGCCGCCTCCTCCAGCCCAAGCACGCGCGTTTCGTCAATGCCCAGCAAATCCACAAGCGCGCGTTTCCCAACCAATGTTCCGCTCATGAGCACAGCCGAGTGCACTGCTGAGAATATCCCGCCTGATATTTCAGACGCATCGTAACGCACCGCCTTGATGGTGAACTCGCCATCCCCTCTCTTCCTGGCAAACAGCCCAGCGGACTTGCCCCCCTGCGCGACAAAAGATGCGATAGACAGGAAGATGGCAAGCTCTTCCATTTTTTTCACGCCCTCCGCTGAAAACTCCTCCGCCATCCCGCCTTTGGTGAGGCAATCCCGCACAAAAGTTGCCGCGCGGATGAGCTCGAATGAGATGCCCTGGCTGCCGGATGGAGAATCGCCTCCAAGCTTGCCTGCCCCGCCCGCAAGCCCGATGGCGCCGCCCTCTCTGCCGTTTCCGGCGGAGCCCTTCACCACTGCCTCTCCGCCAATCTCAACCTCGCCTGCCCCTCCAAGCGTGCTTCTTGCGTAATGCGCCTTGCCAAATATCGAGGCAGCCGCATCGCCAAGCTGCGCCTCCTCGTTTTCCTTGCCACAGCGCCCGGCTTCTTCCACCAGCTGCGCAAGCGTGTCCCGAAGATAGGCGTGCGGGGCGGCAAAAGAGGAGGCAAGGGCGGCATCCCCCTGCTTTTTCGCAAGCCTTCTGGCAAGCTGCAACCCCTGTGCCGCAAGATTGCAGCTGTCCTGGTCGATTGAGGGGCTGTTTATTTCCCGCACCGCGTCCGGCAGGTTGTGCGCCTCATCTATTATGACATCCGTATTGGCAAGCGAGAAGCCGGAGTTTTGGAAGAAAACGTTCCTCACCCCCTCGTCGAATAGGTACCTGTAGTCGGCAATCACCACATCCGCGCCCTTCATCGCCCCAAGCGCGGCAAAATGGGGGCAGGCCGCCTTTCCGGAGCAAAGGGCGTTCGTCCCTGTTGCGTCAAGCCCCGCCTCAAGCACATCGGATATTACCCCCTCTTTCGGGCGCGAATAATCACAGAATGAACGGCTCATCTCGCAGCGCAGCGGGCCGCTTTCGCGCGGATTCCTCAGGCGGTGCAGGCACATCCTTTCCTTGGAGATTTTGTCCACCAGAAGAATCCGGCGCCCGCCCTGTTTTATCCGCCCGATGGCGCCGCCCCTCAAAATGTTCATCCTCTTGATTTCTTCCACCGCCTGCAGATGGTGCGAGCTTCGGTTGGTGAGAAAAAGCACCTTTCTCCCGGCAGGCAAGGCGGACTCAAGGGCCGCGCAAAGCGAGGCTGCGGTCTTTCCGATGCCGGTGGGCGCGTTTGCAAGCAGTATCCGCCCGTTTTCAGACGCATTTTTCGCATCAAGGTAAAACTCGCGCTGCCCCTTGCGCATGGATGGCAGGGGGAACAGGCAGGTCTCGCTTATTTCGGCTGCTCCGCCTTGATTGTCCACAACATTGCCCCGCTTTTCAAAATTCAGTAAATTCCTTGCGCAATTGCAGCCAGCCCGCTTTCATTATTTGCCTGCCTGCCCTCTTCCGCTTGCAGCTTCCTTGCGCAATTGCGCACTTTCCGCCCCGATTACCTGCTGAACACTTCCAAGTCCACAAACCCCTGCGCGGGATCGAGGTTGATAAGTTTCACCTTGATCTTCTGCCCCACATGCAGGTTCCTGCCCTGGCTTGTCACCTTGCCCTCAACCGGCGGGTCAAGCAACCTTGCATATATTCCCTTATCGGATGCGCCGGTAACAATGGCGTCGAATATTTTCCCAAGCCTGTCGGAGAGCAGCACCGCGCCTTCGGCTTTGGTGACAAACCGCTCCACTTTCTTTGCCGCGTGCTCCCTGTCGGTGCACCATTCGGCTAGCTCAGACAGCTCGTCCCTCTTGTAAGGTGTTGCGGCGGGTTTCAATGCGGCTTTCAGCAGCCTCTGAATGACCAAATCCACGTACCTTCGGTTGGGTGCCGTGCCGTGGGTATAGCTCGTAACCGCAAGGCAAAAATGCCCGACCGGATTTTTCTTGTCAAACATGACATATTCCCCGGGCCCAAGCAATTTCACTATCGCCAAGGACAGGTCTGGGAACCTTTCCGGGTCCTCCTGCTTCTGCGTTTCCAGGAATTTTGAAAGCGCAAGCGCGGAGGGCTCATGGGGAAGGCGGAACCCCTTTGCATCGGCAACGCCCACTATCTCGCTCCAATGCTTCGGAACACGCACCACCCGGTGGATCATGGGGACATTGACCTTCTCCAAAAAGCTGGAGATGGTGCCGTTTGCGCCAATCATGAAATTTTCAATTATCCGCTTTGCCCGCCCGTCCTCAACCACATACAGCTCAAGCACCTTGTCATCCTCCACCACTGCGCGGGTCTC
>CAYSQN010000034.1:0-6866 GCA_964433305.1 Microcaldota archaeon
TATGGCACCTTCCCTCTCAAACGCCCTCCACTAGCTCCAGCTCCCTATCATGCCATTCTTCCATCGATCTTGAGCTTTTGCCCCCCAGCTTCCCCTCACCAAGATTCCCACGCCTCTCCATGCCTATTTTATTGTTTATCCTCGAACAGATACCAAGGCGAGAACAAATGGCTCTGATGGAATCCGATTCCAGGAAACTTTCGCATGGGGGCGCCGCCCCCGATTTTCTCCTTTTGGGAACAGATGGGAAAAAGCACGGGCTGTCTGATTATCAGGGCGCAAAGGCGCTTCTCATCGTTTTCATGTGCAACCACTGCCCATATGTGAAAGCAAAGTTCTCCCGCCTCAATGAAATATACGGCAAATACGCAGGCAAAGGGCTTGCCATGGCAGGCATCAACTCCAACGATGCGAAGAATTACCCCGACGACTCTTTTGAGAACATGAAAAAGACCGCCGCAGCGCAGGGATTCAAGTTCGACTACCTTTATGATGAAAGCCAAAGCGCCGCCCGCTCCTATGGTGCGGTGTGCACCCCTGACCCTTTCCTTTTCGACGGCAACTTCAAGCTGGCCTACCATGGCAGGCTCGATGACGCGCTTTCCCCAACCGCGTCTCCCACCAAGCTCATCATGGAAGAGGCGATTGATGCTGTTCTGGCAGGAAAAAAGCCAAGCACGGAATTCCTTCCATCTCAGGGGTGCTCGATAAAATGGAAGTGAGGTATGCGGAAATGTGCGGAATATATGTTGTAAAATAAGAGAAACCATGATAGTATTATATACATGCGCCGTCATAAGAACGAATAAGCACAGGCGACCTGAAACGGGTGTTTGACATGTGCGATTTCCTTGCAGCCAACGGGAAGAACTCATTTACCGGAAACCAAAAACTGCAACAGGCAATCAAGAACTTTTTTGAAAATAAGGGGCGCATCAACAAAAGTGGCTTAGGGACAGGCTGGGGGTATACGAACGGGGGCATTGAATTTTACAATTGCCATAAGGATTCCACGCCTGCGGACAAGAGCAGCCTTGCAAAGGCAATAATCGAAAGCAGGCATTATCCTTTCAACAACTTTTTCCTCCATACTAGGGAAGCGAGCCAAGGGGGGATTTGCATTGAAAACACCCAGCCTTTCGCGACCAAAAAAACATTCTTTATGCACAATGGGGATGTCGGGGAAGGCATCTTTAGCTATGAAGTGCTAGGGGAAGTAAATCAAAATTCATCTGATTCCGCATGGCTGCACGCGGCGTTGCAGCACTTCATAATCAAATTGCCTCAAGTTGCATTTCCCCTGAACGAACTTGGGCTGCCAATAAGATATTTTGAAGCAATCCATGGATTCTTCCTCAACGCAAATAGGATAGGGCTGAAGGACGGTTCACCGAGCCGTATAAATGCCGCATACTACGACGGCAAATACCTTCTAGTATATCAGAATGAAAATCCCTGGAAGGAACTCCGGGTGCAGAACATATCTACGCTAGAGACCATCCCAATGGATGGCGGATGGTGCACCATCCAAGTGCCTTCTGTCATCATATACACCTCTCATAATGATGAAAGCCTGAAAGCAATGTCCGAATCCGGGGATGCGAAAAGGATTGGGTACGCGAACATAATCAAAACAACCGATTGGAACGCACCCCTGGTCGATGGCCCATACAGCGTGGTTGGCAACGGCAACATGCAAGTCTATCTGGACGGCAAGCTCGTGCATACTGCTTACCCTAAGCTAAGCCATGCCGCCTGAAGCCCCCAGAACACCCATAAATACAAATACCAATGTCCTCCTTATCATTGCGCGATGATGATACCGCTCCAGTGGGTTAGCCGCAAGGCGATGACCCAACGGAGTAGCTTCTGAGCAAAAATACCGGCTTATATCTTGACCATCTTGCTTTCCGCTATAAACATCGCAAGCAATATGAGCGCAGCCCCCAATGCTTTGGCAAAAGTGAACTGCTCGCTTAGCAGAAGGAAGCCGAAAAGCGCGGCAAATACGGGTTCGAGAAGGAATATCAGCGCAATCCTGTTTGCGTCTATCCTTGACTGCGCCTCGGTTTGCGCCCACTCTGCAAAAAGCGAGGCGAAAAGCGCTAGGAAAACTATGGCAGTTGCCGCGCCAATCGGGTAAGCAGCAGGAACTTGCCCTAAGGCAAGGACAAAAGGCAGCGAGAGCATGGCAGCCACCCCAAACTGCCCCAGCAGGAGGGCAAACGTGTCCGAGCTTTTGGCAAACTTGCCGGTGTAAATGATGTGCAAGGAAAAGCCAAGAGCGGTTAGCAGGGTTATTGCATCTCCAATGTTCGCCCCCACTCCTGCCCCGGTGAGGAACCACAAGCCGGCAATTGCGACAAGCACTGCTAGCCAAATTTTTCTCTGCGGGGCGCTTTTGAAGAGGAATGCCGCGCATATGGGCACCATAATGACCAATAAGCCGGTGATGAAGGCGCTGTTGGTGGCAGAAGTGAACTGCAACCCCACTGTCTGCGTGGCATAGCCTATGAAAAGGAAAACACCAAGCAGCATGCCCCTTTTCAGGTCGATTGCTTTGAGCTGCCTTTTGCTTGCCAGGAAGAAAAGGGCGACCAATAGGGCAGCAATGAAAAACCTCGAGCCGTTTATGAAAAATGCTCCAAAGGTGCCAAGCGTGTCCTTTACAAGGGCGAATGTGGAGCCCCAGATGGCGCAGACCAGCACCATCAAAAGTATCCATTTTGCTTCTCTCATCGCTTGGCCTCATCTGGTTTTTCGGGAAACGAAGGAATGAACCTCGGCATTCACCATTGCGATTATTTTATCCGCATGCTGGTAGCCTTTCACCCAGAAAGAAAACACCCACGCAGTGGAAGAAGGTTTTACCTGCTCAATTGCCATCTCCAATCCCCGCTCAAGCAGGAGCCCGGAGGGGTTTTTTGAGCCAAGCGCCTTGGAAACAATCCCCTTGAGCCGCTTGGCATCAACCCCATTTGGAAGCTCAAAATGCACCTGCACAATGGAAATGTCATCCGGAAGCGACAGGTTGGTTACCCTCATCTTGGCAAACTCGGAGTTGGAGATGATTATGTCGTTGTGGCTTTTGTCCTGCAGCCGGGTGGTGCGCATGCCGATTTTCCGGATTATGGCGATTTCCCCACTCGGAAGCTTCAGGTAATCCCCATAGTGGTATGGGCGGTCCACCTGCAGCGCAATGCCTGCAAAGATATTGGCAAGCGTCTCCTGGCTGGCAAGCCCCAGTATAAGCCCGGCAACGCTTGTTATGGCGATTATGCCTGTGACGTCAAACCCTGTCTGCGAAAGAGCCAGGGTCAGGCCCAGAGTATAGATGGCTATTTTGGTGACCTTCCGCGCAAGAGGGAGCAATGAGAGGTCCACTCCGAATTTCCTGCCCTTGTGCCCCTCATCATAGTACCAGCGTATGAAAGCTCCGCTTGCTTCAGATGCCAAATAGGCAAGGATGAGCGTAAGGATCGCGGCGGTGTATCTCTCAAGGAAGCTTGCGGCGGAGACAAGCTCCGGGAAGCTGTGCAGCAGGAAGTAAAAAACAATCAGGAAGAAAAACGACTCGATCGGGCCTTTCACCGAGGCAATCAGCCGGTCATCAAGCGTGGATGCGGTCTTGGAGGTGAGGTAGGACAGCACACGGGTCACTATCGGGCCTGCCACCCTTCCAATCGCATATGAGATTGCGAATAGCAAGGCGATGTGCCCGTAAAACAGCAGCTCTGCCGGAAGTTCCATGCACCTTTCAATGAAGAAAAGCAATATTAAAGTGGGGGCTAGGCCGGCCGGACATGGGCATCATGCCTATAAATGTGGCATTCGAATGGTTTGCGGGCAGGATTGCCTGCCTGGAGTGTGCGTAGATGGACAGCGTTAAAATTACTGTGAACTCTGCTGAAAGCGCCTCGCGGCTGGAGCTGATTATGCGCTTTATCTGGGGCATGCTGTGCATAATAGTGCTCTGGTTTGCCGGCATATTCGCATTTTTCGCCTTTGCCATACAGTGGCTGCACATATTGTTCCTGGGCAAGCGCCATCCTGCGCTGCAGAATTTCGTCAATAACTATGAAATCGGGATGGCGCAGGTGAAAATTTACCTGATGCTTGGCACCGATGAGCGCCCGCCAATCGTGCCCAAGTTCTAGCCGGGAAAGGAACGGCTGAAAAAAGAAACAAATAAGAAGGGCGGGCTTGCTGCCTTTTGCGCAGCAAGCCCAATTTTTTCATTCAGCCAAACCCTGTCTGCAGAGTTTGTCAATCCCTAGCCTTTGGCAGAGAAAAGCGCCTTGTGCATCCATGCCGCAAGCAGCCCGCCGATTATCGGGCCTACAAAGTACACCCAAAGCATACCTACAGGCGCCGAGTCAAGCCCTGCAAAAACAGCCGAGGCAAACGTGGGCCCGAAGCTTCTTGCCGGGTTAAGCGAGCCTCCGGAAAATATCCCGCCTGCCAGGATGGCAATCGCAAGCGTCATGCCGATTGCAAACCCGTGCCAGCCTGCCGCCGAGCGCTTGTCCGCCGCGGTGGAAAGCACCACGAACACCAAAATGCCCGTAAGCACCGCCTCAAATGCCATCGCCTGCGTCGGGGAAATGACCGGTGCTGGCATGGGGGCACCGAAGCCCGCCGATGAGGCATAGCTTCCTGCAAGCAAGGCAACCGCCAAGCCGGCAACCGCCGCGCCTGCAAACTGGCTGGCGAGGTATCCTGCCGCTTGGGGAAGCTTTATTTTCCCAACCAAAAGAAAGCCAAGCGTAACTGCTGGATTCACGTGCGCGCCGGATATGTGCCCAAGCGCATAGACTGCAATTGCCAGCGCCAGCCCGTGCGCAAGTGCGATTGCAACCAGGCTATCCGCGCCAAAAGGCAAGGGCAGCCCCCCGCCGTAAACCACCACTGCCATCGAGCCGATGAACGTCAGCAGGAAAGTTCCCGCCGCCTCGGCGGCATATGTTTGATGTTCAGTTTTCACCAATCCACCTCCATTTCTATAAACCAATAAGCTTGACTATCAAAAGCGCCAACATCCCTCCCAGGCAGATGGGGGGAAGGGCAGGCAGGAAAACCCTCTGCTTTGCCACAAACTTCAGCAGTGCATAAAGCGCAATAGTAGAACCCGCCGCCACTGCAAGCGCATAAATCCACCCGTTTGGCCCGATGGTGAATGCAGACACCGATATCATTGCAGGCACGGACAAATCCCCAGTGCCAAGGTCAAGCCGCTCGCCCTCCCTCATGGAGCGCTCCACATAAGCTTCGGCCTTTTCCTTGGGCATGCGCGCAGGCACGTCCTTCGCAGTCACTGAGAACGAAAGCTGGCGGGTGGAAAGCTCCTTGGCCATGGTTATCATGTGCCGTGTTTTGAAGACCGCAATGTAATCATAAACCGAAAGAAGGATGACAAATATCGCGGTGGGCACAAATCCCAGGGAAAATCCGAAAAGCGCCGCCACCCCCGCGCTTGATATGACCGCGGCGGCATTTTTCGCCCTAGCAGTAACAAATTTTGCCCCTGCAAGAAGCGCCCCTGCAACTATCCCAAAAAGTACGGCATTCCCAAAGCCTTGCCCCAAAAGCGACAGACCAAGCGCGAAAAACAGTATGGTGGAGGAGGAGAACACCACCATGAACTCCAAAAGCTGGTAGAAAAGCATGCCCTTGAACAACTTGGAGGCGACAAGTATCATCGCCGCTCCAGCAAGAATGTAAACCAGGAAAACCACCGCATTAAGCGGGTCGTTTGCCTCAGGCATCGGGGCTACGGACAATTCCTTTATTTCGCTGTTGAAAACCGCCTCGTTTATCAGCACCACTCCGGCAAATATCCCGAGAAGCTGGGTGGCTGCGAACATGAGGGCTATTTGCGCGTAAGTTTTCATGAAAATCACTTTTCCTCAAATCTTCCTTCCCCTATATTTTTCTTTACATTCTCCGGCTTGAATGCATTTCCATCCATGCAGATGTAAACTCCTGCCCCGTCTCCGCGGTACTCCTGCCTATCTCCCCCAATCACTTCTTCCTCCCTTTTTTCTGCATCGGTTGCCTGCCGCCCATCCGGTTCTTTTTCAGGCTGACAAGCGCCTGCTCGAAGGACTCCAGGTCGGCAAACGAGCGGTAAACCGAGGCGAAGCGGATGTAGGCGACCTGGTCCACCTTCTGCATCCGCTCCATGACCAGCTCCCCTATCAGGCTGGTCTTAATCTCCTGCGTGTCCCCCTTGCGTATGCGGCTTTCCACCCAGTTGACAATCTCCTCAATTTTTTCAAGAGGCACCGGAAGTTTTTCGCAAGCTCGCTGTATCCCAGACAAAAGTTTGTGGCGGTCGAACTTCTCGCGCCTGCCATCCTTCTTTATGACATACAGGTCTTCCTTTTCAACTTCCTCGTAAGTGGTGAAGCGCCTGGCGCACTTCTTGCACTCGCGCCGCCTGCGGATGCGGAAGTCATCGGTGTCCCGCGTGTCCACCACTTCGGACTCGGCATGGCTGCAGTACGGGCATCGCATAGGCGGAGATTGGCGCAATAGCAATAAAAACAGTCGCACGGAGGGGCAGAAGCGGGGCTAGGGGGGCTGGGGCAGGTAGGTTGGGGCGCATAAAGCTCCAGGCCAGCAGAAGAAGTTGGTGGGGCGCAAGGCTGCGTCCGTTGCGGATACGAATAAAAACGGTGCGTGCCATCAATCCAGCCATTGGGCAGGTGGAAAATATGCAATACGACATGATTATCATCGGGGCGGGCTGTTCCGGATTGGCAGGGGCAATGTATGCGGGAAGGCTTTCCATGAACGTGCTGGTTCTCGGCGGGGAGCTTCGGGGAGGCACCATCACGACCACGGATGTGGTGGAGAATTACCCG
>CAYSQN010000035.1:0-3811 GCA_964433305.1 Microcaldota archaeon
CGCTTTACTCCCGGAAAGGGGAGCTGATAGGGGTGGGCCGCGCCGAAGCCTCCTCCAAGGAAGCAAGCGCGGCGAAGGGAGGCCCGGTGGCGCTTCCGGAAAGAATCATGATGAAACGGGGGACATACCCGAAAGGATGGTAAGCGGCCTGGGCGGATTGCCTTGGGCAGCAAGGATGGTGAATTCGCAGTAATGGGGAAACAATGCGGGCTTGCGCCCGCTTCATGCCGGGATCGCATAACCTGGTAGTGCGCACGCCTGGAAGAACCCTTTTGACGCCTCCAGATGGGTACGGCGTCAAAATCGTTCACGGAAAACCAGATTTCCGACCAGCCAGCGTGTGGTCGCAAGGCCTTATGGGTTCCGGCGCCCTTTGGATTTTTTCCACAAACCTCGCCGCCCAAAAATCCCATTCCCGGCGTCCCCTTACAAAGAAAGAGAAGGTGAATGATTATGGCTGACAAGAACGTTTCCAAAGAAGTGGCAAGGCCGCAGGACAACCGCAAGGACAAGCCGATTGCCCGCGGCCGCCCGCAAAGCGCGCCCACCAAGGCGATAATCGCCGCCTCCGGCAGGGAGGTAAAAGGGGTGGTTCGATTGGCTGGCAAGGACCTAAACGGGGGGCTTCCCCTGCGCCGCGCCATCACCATGGTGCGCGGAATAGGCACCAGCCTTGGGAACATCATCGGCAAGATATCCTACAAGCAGCTCAATTTCAACGATAAGACATTGGTTGGCGAGCTGACTGAGGAAGAGATTGAAAAGCTCGAGCACATATTGCGCAACCCGGGGCAATACGGCGTGCCCACCTGGATGCTAAACCGCCAAAAGGACCTGTTTACGGGGAACAACATCCACCTTATCGGCCCTGACCTGACCTTTGCAATAAGGCAGGACATTGACCATGAAAAAGACTCGACCACTTATCGCGGCTACCGGCACGCCTACGGGCAGAAGGTCCGGGGGCAGCGAACACGCTCCACCGGAAGGACCGGAATGACTGTCGGAGTGCTGAGGAAGGCAGTGCTTGCCAAGGCAGGCGCAGCCGCAACCGCCCAGACCGGGGCAGCGGCGCAGGCGGCAGGCGCCGCACCATCCGCAGCTAAGGCGCCATCCGCCGCAGCGGCGTCCAAGGCACCCGCGAAGAAGGAAGAGGCAAAGAAGTGATTGAATGGGAGATCCACGAAAACTTACCAACAAGTATGAAAGCCCGCGCAAGGTATGGGACGCCGACCGCATCCGCCGCGAGGGCAACCTCAAGGCGGTCTACGGCCTGAAAAACACCCGCGAGGTCTGGGGCACGCTCCTTGACCTCAAGAAAGCCCGCGGGGGCGCCATGAAAATGCTTGCGCTTGGGGAGGAGGGCCGCAAAAAGGCGCAACCCCTCATCAACAGGCTTTCGCGCCTCGGGATTGTGCCTGCGGACGCAAAGCTTGACGACGTGCTTTCGCTTACCGTGGAAAACTTCCTTGACAGGAGGCTGCAGACCCGCGTGATGAAAAAGGGGCTGGCAAGGACGGCCAAGCAATCAAGGCAGCTCATCACCCACGGCTTCATCGCAATAAAGGGCAGGAAAGTGACCATCCCCTCCTACATAGTGACTGCGAACGAGGAGGAGCACGTTTCCTACTACAAGCCGGTCGACATCTCGGTGCATGTGGCTGAGGACAAGCCCAAGCCTTCCGCCAAGCCGCCCGAGCAAGCTCCAGCCCCGACAGAGGCCACGGACACATCCTAGAACGGTGATTATGGTGACAAAGGACGAAACAAAAACCGACACTCACGAACACAAGGCGCACGAAGAGGGGCACAAGGCCCACGAGCACAAGCCAGAAGAGCACAAGAAGCACGAAGGGCACGATAACAAGGACGAGCACAAGGCCCATGAAAAGAAGGCCGAGGAGCACAAGAAGGAGCACCACGAGAAAAAAGAGGCTTCCGCCTCTGAAAAGCCGCATGACTCCAAGCCCTCCGAGCCCCCCTCCGGGGCAGCTCCCCCATCTGGCGCGCCTTCCGCGCCTGCGGGAACCGGGGCAACATCCCCTGTGGCAACAACTGACGCCCCGCGGCTTCCCCCAAGGGTGTACAAGTGGGCGGTGTGCCACGTATACTCCTCCAAAAACGACACAATAATCACAGTAACCGACCTGTCCGGAGCCGAGACCATCGCCAAGGCATCCGGAGGCATGATTGTAAAGGCCGACCGGGATGAGGGCAAGCCATACGCAGCCATGCAGGCAGCCGCAAAGGTGGCAAACGAAGTGAAGAACCGCGGAATAACAGGTCTTCACATCCGCATCCGCGCCCCGGGGGGCAATGGCGCCAAGACGCCAGGCTCAGGGGCCCAGGCCGTGGTCCGCTCGCTTGCCAGGATGGGCTTGCGCATTGGAAAGATAGAGGACGTCACGCCAATCCCGACCGACACCACCAAGAGGCCGGGAGGCCGCAGGGGCCGCAGAGTGTGAGGTGTTCATATGGACATTGAAATATCCCGTGAAAAGGACAACCGGATGGAGTTCTTGCTCAAAGGCGCCCCCGTGCCCTTTGCCAATCTCATACGGAGATACGGCATCGGGCAGGTGAGCGTCTTTGCCATCGACCAGGTGACCATCTACGAGAATTCATCCTCGATATTCGACGAGTACCTCGCCCACCGCCTGGGGCAGGTGCCGCTCCTGTCAGACGCAAGCCGTGCGGCGGATGAAATTGTCTTTACCCTGGAGTCCCAAGGCCCGTCCAACGTGATGAGCAAGGACCTCAAAGGGTCGGACTCAAAAATAAAGGCGTCCATTGACAACATCCCGCTCCTGAAGCTCTTGGAGGGCCAAAACGTCCGCCTCGAGGCCAAGGCAAGGAAGGGAATCGGCAGGATGCACGCGAAATTCCAGCCAGGCATCCTCTCCTACGAAATCCTCAAGCCAAACGAGCTTCGCTTCAAGGTGGAAAGCTTCATGCAGCTACCGCCCCGCGAACTGCTTTCCAAGGCAGCCGAGGTGGTCATAGCGCGCTGCGAGGAGCTTGAAGAGAAGCTCTCGGAGATAAAGAAGGAAAAGGACTAAGCATTTGAAAAACATATTCGAAAAAAACGGAGTGATGTATTTTTGATGGAACTGAGGGGGTGGCAGAGCTAGGTCAAATGCGCCAGCTTGAGGGGCTGGTGCCTTAGGGCTTCGAGGGTTCAAATCCCTTCCCCCTCACTTCAACTTTAAGGTGTTCATATGAAAAAGGCAAAATTTTCCGAAAAAAACCTGGCCATTTCGGCCCGCATGAATCCGGCAGCAAGAAAGGCCCCTTTCTGGGGTCGTGTGCTTGAGCTTCTGTCCGCCTCCTCAAGAAAGAGGGTGGGCGTGAACCTCAGCAGGCTCTCCGCCTACGCGAAGGAAGGCGCGCTTGTGGTGGTGCCCGACAAGGTGCTTGGGGCAGGCTCGATTTCCCACAAGCTGACTGTGGCAGCAGTGTCATTTTCCGCCTCGGCAAAAAAAGCCATCGAGGCGGCAGGAGGCAAAGCCATCTCGATTGTGGAGGCCTCCAAAACCTCCCCCACCGGGAAGGACGCAGTTATAATCAAGTAAGGTGAGCCATATGGTAGTGATAGATGCACAAGGGGCGGTCGTAGGGCGGCTAGGCGCGCGGGTTTCCAAGCTGATTCTTGCAGGCGAGCAAGTCGAGATAGTCAACGCGGGCAAGGCAGTCATGCTAGGCACGCTTGAGTCGGCCAAGGCGAAGTTCCTCTCAAGGAGGAGCCAGAAGAACAAGCGCAACCCGGACGAATCGCCCCATTACCCGCGCGTCCCCAACATGCTCCTGCGCA
>CAYSQN010000035.1:3821-6487 GCA_964433305.1 Microcaldota archaeon
AGGCTCATCCGTGGCATGCTTCCATGGAAAAGCCAGCGCGGGCGCGACGCCTACAAGCGGCTGAGGGTGACGATGGACGCTCCAAAGGACGGAAAAGTCACGAAGATAAAGGAAGCCAGCTCGGACGCAAAGCACGGATGGTTCACGCTATCGGAGTTGTGCCGCGAGCTTGGATATGCGGGCAAGGGCTCCTAAACGGTGGTTTTATGGTCGCAAAAAAGAAGTCAAAGCCAAAGAAAAAGGAAGAGACGGTTTTCCGCGGGAAGCGCAAGGAGGCAATCGCCCGCGCCTCGGTCCGCAAGGGCAAGGGCATCATCCGCATAAACAGCGTGCAGCTCTCCGCAATCGACAACAAGTATGTCCGCCAAACCGTGTCCGAGCCGCTTTCTCTCGCCCCTGAAATAGCTTCCACCATGGACATTTCCATTAACGTGTTCGGCGGAGGGCAGATGGGCCAGGCGCAGGCCTGCCGCGTGGCGGTGGCGCGCGCGCTTGTGGGCTTTTCCGGCGACAGCGCGCTGAAGGCGAAATTCATCGAGCACGACAGGTTCATGCTTGCAGAGGATTCAAGGAGAATCGAGCCCAAGAAATACAAGGGGCCAAAGGCACGCGCCCGGTTCCAAAAATCCTACCGTTAGACACATGCGCCCCCATCAACAATCGGGTGAGGGCAACGAGGTGCATATATGTATTTCCCCATACGCTGTTTCACCTGCGGCTCGGTCCTGGGCCAACTCTACGAGGAGTACTCCAAAAAGGTAAAGGAGGGCAAGAACCCATCGCAGGTGCTTGAAGGGCTGGGCGTGGACCGCTACTGCTGCAGAAGGATGTTCCTTGCGCATGTGGAAGTCATGGACAAGATTGTGAGGTACAGGAAATATTGACGTGGCAAGCACACCGGTATCGCAGCATCACGGTAATGGGGCCATGGGGTAACCTGGCTATCCTACCTGCTTGGGGTGCAGGTGATTCGAGCCGTGGCGGAGGGGCCCTCCGCCACCCGAAAATTCAAATCTCGATGGCCCCATTTTTGCATTAACGGGTTTGGCCAAGAGTGGCGGGGAAAAAGCGCCTGTGGCAATCCCAAAAGAGGTTGAAAACATGGAAAACTTTCTGATAAAGCAGGAGACTTACCTTGAAGCCGGGATACACATCGGCACCAAGCTCAAGACCATCGACATGCGCAACCACATCTACCGCATGCGCAACGACGGGCTGTTCGTGCTTGACCTGAGAAAGATAGACGAGAGGATACGCCTTGCAGGGAAGCTTCTCGCCCAATACGCCCCGGAAGACGTGCTGGTGGTCGCAAGCCGCACCTACTCCGGCAACGCAGCATCGGTTTTCTCCTCCCTCACGGGGATAAAGATTTACCAGGGGAGGTTCATCCCTGGCATTCTCACTAACGTCGCCCGCGACGACTTTGTCGAGCCAAAGCTGATTGTCATCTGCGACCCCAAAGGCGAGCACCAGGCGGTCATTGAGGCTGGCAACATGGGAATACCGACAATTGGATTGTGCGACAGCGACAACTCCACCACCAACATCGACATGGTGGTCCCATGCAACAACAAGGGGCGCCGCTCGCTTGCGCTCATCTTCTACCTGTTCAGCCGCGAATACCTGATGGGGCGCGGCAAGATAGCCTCCTATGATGAATTCTCCACTCCGCTCACCACGTTTGAAGCCGAGAAAATGGAAGAGGCGCCAGCAGCAGCCGCAACCGCGCCTCAGGCCGAGTCCTTAGAGGCAGCAGCGCAGGCCGAACCATCCGCAGAACCTTCCGCGCAAGAGCCAAGCTCAAAAGAAGAGCCAATCTCAAGCGCGCAGGAGGCTGCCGGAGCTTCAGATGGCGAGCACCACGCAAAAAAAGACGCAGGGGCGCATCACAAGAAAAAGGACGGGGAATAATCCCCTATCGACAGGCCCTACTAATCCAGCCGAGATGCCTCCTTATTTTTTAGCAATTCTATCCTTTCCTTGGCATAAGCCAGGATGTCAATTATCTCCGCAAGCTTTTCCACATTCTCTTTATCGTTTTTATGCTTCACATGTTTCACAGCCCAGCCAAGGTTCATGCTACGATAGCCTGCAGGGCTCAGCTTCTCCAGCTTAAGCATATATCCTTTTTCCACCTGCTGGTTGAAAAGCCCAAGCAGCGCGTTGCCGTTCTCATAAAGATGCTCTTCCATGCGCTTTGCAATTCCCTTAATCATCTTGTGCTCCTTGGGGGGCAACGAACACAACTCCTCCCTTTTCTCAGATCTAATCCGCTGGGAGACAAAATCATCCTTGATAAGTATGCACAGGACATGCAGGTTCTTTATGTCCTCTTTCACATCGCCCAAGTCTCCAGCGCATCGAGCCATCCTAGCCTTTATTGTAGCTATAGGGTCGATGCCAGTTTTGATATCTATGGCGCTGAGCGCCTTTTTCATGTCATCCTTGCCATACTCATTTTTTTGAAAGTAGCGGGTTTTTTCAATATCCTCCACCAAAAGCGTGTTTTTGCGGACATATCCCCTAGTGAAGAAAAGTTTAATGTTTCTGAAAAGATGCCTATCCCCATTATTCTGCAAGGGGCGCAGTGTAATGCTTCCATTCATGGGTTCACCTTCTTTCATAAGTGTATCATAGGGTTTAGAAAGTTTTATAAGGCTTGCACA
>CAYSQN010000036.1:0-6487 GCA_964433305.1 Microcaldota archaeon
TTTCATGGTCTCAGCCGAGGAAGTTGCGCTTCCACGCGGTCTTCATCATGGCATCGGGCAGTGCCGCGCGGTTCTCTGAAAGCGCGATGTCCAACACTTCTGCCGCAGCCTTTGCGTACTCCCCGTCCGGCTCGCAGCTGAAGTTCGAAAGAAGAGAAGAAATGCCCTTCCCAACCTCGCCTGGCAGACGCTGCATGTTCTCCTTGCAAAGGTAGCGCATGGAGTCATTCACATCCTCGTCAAATGCCTTGTACTGCGAGCGCACGGCATCAAGCTCCTGGCTGGAAAGCGCGGAGAGCCCCAAAAGCTCAGGGGGCAGCCCTATCGAGTAAAGCGCGGCGCAAAACGGGATGGCACGCGGCAGCGAAACCCCTTTCATGGAGCGCGAATAGCCGAAAAGCCCGATATGGAGCTTCCTTGCCCTCCTGGACGGCGTGGAGCGCGAAAGCACCCCTATAAGGTTGGAAAGCGAGGCAACCTCCTTTTGGTACTGCTCCTGCAGCTTGCCTGCCAGCCGCACCGAAACCTCCTCGTCCACAATCAACGGGCTGCCCCGCGCAGCCTCAGAGATTTCCTCCACCCCTGCCCGAACCGTGGACTCAGGATAATCATACTTGAAAGATGACTGCAGGGTGAATGTCTGCACTGAGGGGTATTCCTTCAGGCAGTTTTGCACGTTGGTGGGCTTGAGGTTGCCGCGGAAAGGCGCGCTTCCCACTCCGATGATGGGCAGTATTTCCACGCTGGTTTTTTCCTCAAGCGCATGCAACCGCTGCAGGCAGACCTTGTTGAGAAGGACTGCGGACAGCGAGCCGTAATTGAGCGCCGGGTCGCTTCTGGCAAGGAAAACCCTTTGGCTCTCCCATCTTTTCCCCTCCAAAAACCCGCCCACTATCCTGTCCGCGCCGAGAAGGGACGCTTGGTCCTCCACCAGGGGTATGAGGCGTATCTCCTCTGGGAAAAAGTCCCCCAGCCACTCCTTGACGCTGATGTCCGCCACGCGGCTGTCCTTCTTGCCTATAACCACTTTGCGGTAGTACTCATCTATTCTCTGCAGCTGCGCGCTTGAGGTGCACATGGGCAAGATGACCTCCCAAATCGGAGGGGTGGCGCTTCCGGAAAGAGCCGCGATGTCGTAATTCCTCGGGATGGACTCAAGGGTTTCAAGCAAAATTTTCCCCTGGGCCGCCTCCACTTGGGGGTTGGGCACCCGCAAGGTGAGGAACAGGTCCTTGCCCAGGGTGTTTTCGGAAAAGAATTTCGGGTAGCGGCTGAGGAGCTTTTCAACCACGTGGCTGTCCACTTCCTTGCCTTCGCAGTCCCACATCTGCTCCTGCACTCCCAAGTGGGACCAGACATAATAGGTTTCCTTGATTTCGGTCTCGCCTGCAAGCACTTCGCTGTCGGAAAAGAAAGGCGAGCTGACGTTGTCCGGGTGCTGGGTGCTCATGCAGCGGCTTACTTTGGTCATGGCAATGCATCACATTTGAGGGCAAAAAGGAATAATAACGGATTGCAATCGCCATAGCCGGGATATTTATTTTTGCCCATTCACACCAACAGCTCAAGGTCGGCTTTATGCCTCATGCCAAAGTTGCAAAAGAATTTAGGGAAAGCCAAAAAAACGGCTTTGGCACTAACTGGATTGGCAACGCTGGGGGCAAAATAGGGGGCAAGGCAAGCAAAGAAGTGAAACTTCACAACAGCCCCTCAAACCATTCCAACCGCAACGGCGCCATCCACAGTGCCTTCCATAAAAAAGGCCCACTGGTGGATTATGACCCAAAAGAACAGCACTGGCACATCCCAGGCAAAAAAGACCGCAACATAACAAACGCCATCAATGCGCTTTTCGAGTCAGGCTATTCCAAAGACAAAAAAGAGCTGGAGGCTCTTGTCTGCGAGTTTTCAGAAATCACAGGGTCGCATCACAATACGCTCATTGCAGTCACCAAAATCGCAGAAATACACATTGAGCGCAAAAACGGGGAAATTTCGATTGAAAAATGGTTCGGCAAAGTCAAGCGAGTCTTCAAGGAGGCGTATCCGAAGCATCCGGACGGCAACAGCCTAGGTTTCCAGGCGCTGAAGCAAATTCTTGGGGATGCAAACCGCGGCTGGCTCAACGGGCAATACGAGCCCCCGGAAAAATTCGCAGTCCGCCAAGGCGACTTTCGCACCATCGAGCTTTTCCTGACCGATCCAAAGAGAAAAAAAGGCTGATTTTTATCCGCAGCGCAACTGATTTTTCCCTCGTCAGATGACGAAAAAAACCAAGATAGCTTTTAATTCCCAGCCCAAGGAATGGAAGCGGTGGGCGCATGAACGAGATATATTCCAAGTTAAGGGAAGAAACACAGACCAACCCTTCCATTCCGCGCATCAGGGTGCTAAAAGTGGAGCTGGTGGATAAGGAAAAAAGCAACAACGGGCGCATCACCACCTATTTTTCACACATAAAAATCCGCAGCGAAGAGGCGGATTTTAGCGGAAACTTCAGGCACTTCAGGATAATGCCTGAGGAATCCCATGACAAGAAGCGCTTCAGGATTGAGCTTCCGGAAGCAACGCTGTCCGTTGAGGAGCAAAACATCATCAATGAGGTGGTGCGCCTTGCGCAGGAGCACCTGCGCGTGGAAAAGCCCACAAGCCATGCTCCAGGGATTTGGTAGCATTGCCATCCCCCTGCATGGGCGGGCAGGATATTTTTTAAACACTCTTCACTAAAATAAGACATGGTAAGCTTTGACGCCAAGAAAATCGCATCCTCCTACTCCTCTCCAAGCATAGCCGTCCTAGGCTCGCACTCCGCCCTTGACATCGCAAGCGGGGCAAGCGGGTGCGGCATAAATTCCATCGTAGCCTGCCAAAAGGGAAGGGAGCGGACATACGAGCGCTACTATAAGAAGAGAGCCAAGGTTGGGCAAAGCTTGGGCTGCATCGACGAGATTGTGGTGCTTGACCATTTCTCGCAGATAGCGGAGGCGAAGTGGTGCGACTACCTGGTGAAAAAACAGGCGGTATTCGTGCCCCACCGCTCATTTTCAGTCTATGTCGGCTACGACCTGATTGAAAACAGCTTTTCAGTTCCCATATTCGGCAACCGCTTCCTTCTGCGCGCGGAGGAGAGGAATGCCAAGCGCAACCAGCAATGGCTCCTTGAAAAATCTGGAGTCAGGATTCCAAAAACCTACTCCTCGCCTGACGAAATCGACACCATGGTCATCGTGAAGGCGTCGGAGGCAAAAAGGAAATACGAGCGGGCATTTTTCATCGTTCACTCCCCCTACGAGTACGAGCGCAAAAGCAAGGAGATGCTCAAGGCAGGCCTTATCACCCCCGAGGGGCTCCAAACCGCAGTCATCGAGGAATTCGTGCTGGGTGCGCAGTTCAATTTCAACTTTTTCGCCTCCCCCATCACCGGGGAGCTTGAGCTTCTTGGCACGGACTTTCGGAGGCAAACAAACCTTGACGGGCTCCTGCGCCTGACGGCGCCTGAGCAGTCCGAAGTGCTCAAGCTTTCAAGGATGAAAAATATTGAGGTGGGCCACGTGGCTTGCACCATCCGCGAGAGCCTTCTTGAGCCTGTCTTTGAGATGGGCGAAAAATTCATTTCCGCCTGCAAAAAGGAGTACTTTCCGGGGATAATCGGCCCCTTCGCGCTGCAAGGCGCCATAATCCCTACCGAAAACGGCGAAGAGCCGGTAATTTTCGACGTATCCTTCCGCGTGCCAGGCTCTCCCGGGGTGCGCTTCACCCCTTACGGGGACTACCTTCGGGGCAAGGCAATGAGCACGGGCGAGAGAATTGCGCTTGAAGTGAAGGCTGCGGCAAAGGAAAAGCGGCTGGATGAAATCGTGACTTAGCGCTGGGACGGATTACGCACTTCAGACGGTCAATATGGCAACAAAAATGACAAGGGAAAAGATAAGCGAGGTGCTCTCTTCCTACGACAAGAAGAAACTCTCCATCGCCACCATCTGCTCGCATTCCGCCCTGCAGATTTTCCACGGGGCCCGCCAAGAGGGCATCCACACCATCGGCATCTGCACCGAGAGCCGGAAGAAACTGTACGAGGCGTTCCCGCTTGGCTGCCCGGACGAGTTCATCGTGGTGGATGAATTGCGCGACATCCCAGCAGGCGAGCTCGCCGCCAAAAATTCCATATTGGTCCCCCACGGCTCGCTGGTGGAGTACACAGGCGACAAGCTCGCTTATCTCCCCATTCCAATGCTTGGGAACCGCGAAAGCCTCATGTGGGAGCGGGACCGAAAAAAGAGGTTCGAGTGGCTCAGCTCGTCTGGCATGCAGGTCCCATCCACCATCGAGCCTGACAAGATAGACCGCCCATGTGTGGTCAAGCATTCAGGCGCAAAGGGGGGGCGGGGCTACCGGGTGGTCAACTCCCCCGAAGAGTTCAACGAGCACTTCGAAGGCATGAATGTCACCGTCCAGGAGTACCTCATCGGCGTGCGGGTTTACCCCCATTTCTTCTACTCCCCGCTCACCAAGCAGGGATACAGGGCAGGCGAGGGGAGGCTCGAGCTCATAGGCATAGACCGGCGCTTCGAGTCAAACATCGACGAGGCTTACAGGACCGAGAAGGCGGGCCTGTCATTTACCCCCTCATTCACCGTGGTGGGGAACGAGCTGTTGGTGGTCCGCGAGAGCCTTCTTGAGGACCTGATGGGCATGGGCAAGCGCCTGGTGGAGTCAGCCGACAATCTGTTCGGAGGCATTCCTGGCCCGTTCTGCCTTGAGACGGTGGTGGATGAGAACCTTCAGTTTTTCGTCTTCGAAGTCTCCGCGCGCATAGTGGCAGGCACCAACATCTATCCACAGGGCTCCCCGTACACCGCTTACCAATACGAGGAGCCGATGAGCATGGGCAGGCGCATTGCCAGAGAGGTCAAGCTCGCCATGAAATCCAGCAAGCTTCAGAAGATAATCTACTGACCTTCTAACTTCTGCGTATCGCCTGCATCCAAACCAATTCCGGCGAAAACAAAAGCCAAGCTGCGCTGTGGAATAAAAAAAATAAACTAAAAAAGAAAAAGAAGGCCGCCTGCATTGTTCAGCAGCAGCCGTCGCCATTCTTCATCAGCATCATCATGCCGATGAGGATTGCCATGGTGGAAAACGCATAGTCGAAGTAGACGTTCCACGTGCCGAAGTTTACCATGCCAAGCGCCATCAGAAGCCCTACAGCTCCAAGCATTATGAGGAACCACGATTCTATTTTGGAAGTATCCGAGTCGCAGCAGCTGCACTCGCAGGAGTCTGAGGCTTCAGCCATCTTTTTCATTTTCTTCATTTTTTTAGCAGCCATGCCACCACCGGCTCAAATTCTCGTCGGCAGTTTTTAAGCCTTTCCTTGCCCAACTGTTCTGCAGGGGTACCAAAGCCCGGTCAAATGGGCGAGGCTTAAGAAACCCTTTTTGCGCCTCCAGATGGGTACGGCGCAAAAAGCGTTTACGGAAAAACGCAAACGGTTTCGGAAACCTTGTGGCCTAGCGCCTTCGAGAGTTCAAAAACCCTTTTCCTCGCTCCAGATGGGCACGCTCGGAAAAGCGTTTACGGAAACTGAACAAATCTCTCCCCCTGCATTTTTCTACAGAAAAATGCGGCGCAATCAGGATGTCACCTCCCTGATGCACAGCGGAATCGGAATTCCGCCCGCGCAGCAGAACCGCAGTTCTGATTGCTCCCGCATTTTTTCTCACAAAACCCATTCCTGCCATGCTTGCAAAACCTCGCCCATTTATAAGCTTTTGAGGCACTTTAAGGGGAAAATAATGGGTGCGTGGCTATGGCAAAAACAATCGAGCTTAAGGTCGCAGAAGCGCTTCAAAACGACGTTGGGCGTGGCTTGGTCAGGATAGACTCCAAGGCAAGGAAGGAGCTTGAGGTTTCCACCGGCGACATAGTGGAGCTGAAGGGAAAGCGCTCCACTGCGGCGCTTGTCTGGCAGGCCCACCCCCAGGACGAGGGCCTCAACATCATGAGGATGGACGGCTACCTCCGCCAAAACACCGGGGTCGGATTGGGCGACAAGATAACCGTCAAGAAAGCCGAGCTTAAGGAGGCGAAGAAAGTGGTGCTTGCCCCCACCCAGCCCATGAAGTACTCGCCGGGCTTTGACCAGTTCGTGAAGAAAAAAATGATAGGCCGCGCGCTCAACCGCGGAGACACCATTTTCATCGGGGTTTTCGGGACATCCTTCCCGCTCATTGCCGCCGTGGTGCAGCCATCGGGCATAGTGATGGTCAACGAGAACACCGAGCTTGTGCTAAAGGAGGCGCCTGAGAAGGAAACCGTGCAGGTTTCCGCCATCACTTACGAGGACATAGGCGGGCTGAAGGACGAGCTTCTGAAAATACGGGAAATGGTGGAGCTGCCCATGCGCCATCCGGAGCTTTTCGAAAGGCTTGGGATTGATGCGCCCAAAGGGGTGCTCATTTACGGGCCCCCTGGCACCGGAAAAACG
>CAYSQN010000037.1:0-6485 GCA_964433305.1 Microcaldota archaeon
ATAATTTTGGGAACTTTCTTCTTATGGGAAATGAGGGAATCCTAGGTAGAGTAGATGGAGAAGTAGGTTTTATTCCTTTAAAAGAAGTCTTCGGAGTGAAGGATAAATTAGAAGGAATAGAAATTGCAGATGAAAAGAACTCAGACGGAGTAATAACTAAAAGCATAATTACTACTAAGAATTCTACAGGTAGATATGAGATTATTTATGATTCGAATGCAAAAATCGATACTTTTGTACCAGTTAATGGTATAGCAATAGCTCAGCGGTGAAACTGTGTTTCTCTTTCAACTAAATTTTGGGAGGATTTCCCAACAAACAGACTTGACTGAGTCTCAGCAGAATGCAACACGGACGGTTGAGAGGGCTTATAATGACAAGGCAATTACAAAGACTGAAAGAGATGCCACGATTAAAGAGATTAAAAGTTCTAAAACCTCTGAAGACGTTCGAAGAGCATTAGATAATTTGGCAAAAATGAACGAGAATTTCAGAAGTTATTACGAAGACTTCTTGACACTGCTCAAGCAACAGATGACCGAAAAGACAAAGGAACCTCTCTCTCCATTCATGCAGAACCCTGACCCCAACCTCGTTTACGCGCAGGGAGCCGGAATAGCCAAGCAATTGAACGACGAGAAAGAGAAAGCCGGGGACCAAGGCGCAGCATTCTGGACAACCAAGGAAAGCAAGGGCAGGAAGAAGGCAGCCTAGTTCTCAGCAAAGTACAAGAACCTCTGGAAGAACGTTGCAACGCCTAGCGCGGCGCCTATGAGCAGCAGAATTGAGGAGAGGTAAGGGAAGGAGGAGACAAGCGCGAAAGCTGCGAAAAGAACCACCAGCCTCTCCGCGCGGGGGAAGATGCCTGGCTGCTTGATTATTTTCTTCGCATCGGCAACGTGGCGGTGCTCGGCATAGGCTGTGGCAAAGGAGCTCATGGAAGAGCCGAAGAAAAGGAAGATGATTAGGGAAAGGCCAGCTGGCAGCACGAATGGGGGCAGGGGGAAGAAGAAAAAGGAGAGGATGAAAAGGAACTCCACCAGCCTGTCAGTAATGCCATCGATGTATGCCCCTCGCGCGCTCACCATCCTCTTTGCCCGGGCAACCGCACCATCTATTGCGTCCGCTATGCCTGCAAGAATGAAGAGGGCAAGCGCGTGGTAGGGGAGGGATTGGGAGGCAAAATAGAAGCCTATGGCGGCAAAGAGAACCGAGCTGACAGTTATCTGCGTGGGGGTGAGGGGCAATGAGGAGAAGAGTTTGCCTAAGTAAAGCTGGAAAGAGGCTCCGAATGCTGTTTTCTTGAGTGCCATGCGACCGCCACAGCTTATTGCTTCGCTTGCCCCCAGTAGTCGTAGTATTCTATGCCAAGGTGCGTTAGTGGCTCTTCCCCCATAAGGTAGCGGAGAGTGTTTTTCAGCTTCATGTGCTGGATGGACAAATCATGCTCTGGAGGGATGGAGGGCGCGTGCATGGGCGCCTTGAAGTAGAATGACAGCCACTCCTGGCAGCCAGCCATCCCTGCGCGCGAAGCCAGGTCCATGAAAAGCGCCAGGTCAAGCACGATGGGCGCGGCAAGGATGCTGTCCTTGCACAGGAAGTTGATTTTTATCTGCATGGGGTAGCCCATCCACCCGAAAATGTCCAGGTTGTCCCAGCCTTCCTTGTCGTCATTTTTGGGGGGGTAATACTCGATTCGCACCTTGTGGTACATGCCCTTGTACAAGTCAGGGTACAAGTCCGGCTGGAAAATGAAGTCAAGCGAGGACTTTTTGCTCATCTCCTTGCTCTTGAAGGAGCCTGCATCATCCAGCACCAGCCCGTCGCGGTTGCCCAATATGTTGGTGGAGAACCAGCCCCGCACCCCTAGCATCCTGCTTTTGAGCATGGGGGCAACTGCGGTTTTCACCAGCGTCTGGCCCGTCTTGAAGTCCTTGCCTGCCAGTGGAACGTTCTTTTGCTTGGCAAGTTCGATGAGCGCAGGGATGTCAAGCGTGAGCTGCGGCGAGCCGTTTGCATAGGGAACGCCCTCCATTATCGCTGCGTAGGCGTATATCATCGAAGGGGATATGTGCGGGTCGTTTTCCGCAAGGCCTTTCTCAAATGATGGGAGGGATTGGTGCACGCTTTGCAGCTCCATGTAGCTCTCCGTGCTTGCGCACCACACGCAGACCATGCGCGAGAGGTTTTTCTCTTTTTTGAAGTTGCGGATGTCAGCCCTTACTTGTTCTGCAAGCTCCATCTTGTTTTTTCCAACCTTTACGTTTGGCCCGTCTATGTTCTTGATGAAGTTCCTGTCGAAAACCGCCTTCATGGGTGTGATTTTCTCAAGTTCATCTTTTACCAGTTCGAGGTGCTCTTTTGATAGCACCCCTGCTTTCATGGCAGATTCGTAGGCATTGTCAGGGAAGATGTCCCAGGAGGCGAACTCGATGGAGGAGAGCTGCGCAAGGGGCACGAAATCCTTTATGAGGGGAGAGCGGCCGCTGTCTCGCTTGCCGAGCCTTATGGTCTGCATCTGCGTGAGGCTGCCTATGGGCAGCAGAAGGTTCTTCCTGGCAAGCATGACCCCCGATATAAATGTGGTGGAAACCGCGCCCAAGCCCGGAAGGAGTATGCCCAGTTTCCCATCCGCAGGTTTTATCGCTATTTTTGCCATCTAAGCACCCCGTAAACTATTATATAAATTATATAATATAAGAATTTATAAACAGAGACTGCTTGCGCTGGGGCAGAAAAATAAAAAGAAAAAGGAGGCGGCCTTGCGACCGCCGTTTGTTTTTTTGGCTAACTGCTCAGCCAGCGGCCGTCCCCACGCTGCACGAAATCAGCGTCGGGGCGGAGAGCACGCTTCCGCGGAACGAGTCGGCATAGTAGATGCCATAGCCGTTGGGGGCCATCACCGTGTTCCCAGACACATTGGTGTCGTTGGACAGGTAGATGTTTATCCCGTTGCCGTTTCCGGTCGTGGCGCTGCCCAGCACGGAGGTCCCGATGCTGTTCTGGATGGTGTTCTTGTCGGCGTTTATCAGCTTGATGCCGTTTCCTGACATCGAGGTTCCGCTGGACTGGTCAATGGTGTTGAAATTTGACCATTCCACGCGCATGCCGCTCCCGGAGGTTGAGGTTCCGATGGAGTTTTTCACCAGGTTGTAGTTCGAGCCGTTCCCGCGGAATCCTCCGTCGAATATGTAGACTCCATGGCCCGACACGGAGGTTCCCACCATGTTGGCCAATGTGTTGTAATTCGAGCGGATGCGCAGGTAGACGCCGCTTCCGGAGCCCGAAGTCGTTCCGGTCGAGTTTGTCACGTTGTTGTAGTTGGAGTCGTCGGAGAACATGAACCCGTGGTTGGTGCCAGAAGTTCCCTGAGAATTAGCCACAACGTTGCCGCTGCTCTTGTACAGATAGATGCCCCTGCGGCCAGTCAAGGAAGCCCCGTTGACATTGCCCAGGTAGTTGCTGTTTGCCTGCACAAGGTACACGCCGTCGCCGCTGGAAGAAATTCCCTTCGAGTCAGACACGGTGTTGCCATTTCCCTGGTGTATCTGGATGCCGTAGCCTGTTGCCTTGGAGACGCCCACCGAGTTGGCAAGCACGTTGTTGTGCGAGCCGTAGCCGATGAAGATGCCTGTGGTAAAGTTGGCGGTCACATTGAGATTGTTAAGGGTGTTGCCAGATGAGCCATCCAGGTGCACTGCCCCTTCCTCGCTTGTGAAGCTAAACGCGTTTTGCACTGCCACGTTCTTTATGGCGCCTGCAGACACGCCCTTGAACTTGACGGCTGACTTGAAGCCGTTGATGGCGCAGTTCTGCACGGTCACGTTGGTCTGGTTGAGTGCAACCACCCCGAATGTGTTGGGAGTGGTGGTGCCAGTGATGCTGTTGCCTGCGCAGTCAATCTTGACGTTGCTTGCAGCAACCGTAAAGCAGGTTGCCCCCGGGCTTGCCACCGGGCCTGTGAGCGTGTAGTCCCCTGCAGAAACGATGGTCATGCAAGACGAGATAGGCGAGTCAATCTCGGGTGCTATTTCCTCGCCCTTCGGGTCTCCCCCGTCTTTTGTTCCGAGGTCGGCCCCGATTAAAACCAGTTCGTCGGCATAGGCTATTCCCGCAAAGAGAGCGAGAACCATGCCCAATGCGAGCATTTTCTTGTTCATGTTTTCCACTAATATCCCTCCGTTTTTTCTTTTGCACTAGCTGAAAGTTAGTTTCATCCCAAATAAGGCCGATTCCCACACCTGCCCTCTTAACCGGCGCAAGCCGGTTCCCGCGCACGTGCTAAATGATGTACGCCCGTGTGCTTGTGCGTCGTAATCTGCGGTATTCTTTTTATAAAGCTATCTTTTATATAAAATGGAAAATAATGCATAATTTGAGCCGGAAAAGAAATGAAAGCAAAAAAATCTGAAAAAAATGGGGAAGAAAAAGAGAGGGAAGCGGCCCCCTTTGAGAAGCCGCAACTTATTGCCCGATTACTTCTTTGCCTGCTTTCTCCTCTTCAGGAGGAAGAACACCAGGATGGCAAGAATGATTATGCCGATTGGGCAAATTGCAATCCACGGCCAGCTTCCAAGCTGCCCAAGGTCAAACAGGGCGGCTGCCGCAGGCACTGCTGCAGGAACCTCACTTGTTGGGGCTGGAATGCCGGATGGGGCAGGGGTTGGCGCAGCGGTTGCCGGAGCTGCAGGCTCGGATGTTTCGGTTGGAGCTGCCTCAGGGGTTGGCTGTGTGCCCTCTACCGGAGAGGTTTCAGGGGGCGCCACCGGGCTTGGAGCCGGAATTGGATTGGCAAGCAACCCTCCTCCGTTGTTGTTGGAACCGCCGCCGTTACCGCCGCCAGTTCCAGTCGGGGGCGAAACAGGAGGGGCTGGGCTGGTTTTGGTTGAGCCCATGCTGTCGGTGCCGGTGTTGCCGCTGCCGTCATCTACTGTGGCAGTGGCCATAAGCGCACCGTCCCTCTTGCCTGAGAGGTCGAATGTTGAGGACCAGGTGCCATCTGCGCATTCAACCGCAGTGGTTGTGGTGTTGTTGGCGCTGTCAGTCACAGCGAGCTGAACGGTCATCACAAGCAGGTCAATCGCAGGGCTGTCTGCGCCGTCTTCCTCAGGCACAGTTGGAGCTTCTGGAAGCTCCTCGGAGCAGGTGCCTGCTATCGTGACTGCAAGCGCATTGGCTGCGTCCACTGCAGGGAAGCTGGTAATGTCGACCATGACGCCAAGGGTGTCCTTGTAGGAGTCCTTGCTGTCGGATGCGCTGGTTCCATCTTCCCAATCTATGGTGGCAGTTGCTGAAAGTGCGCCTTCGTCTGCACCGGAGAGATCCGCATCGGCGGACCACAAAGCATCATTGCATTCTGCTGAAATTGTAGTGATAAGCCCATCGGCGTTTGGTATTGAGAGGGAGACCGGCCAGGGGTACGGGTTGACATATTCGATGCCTTCCTCTTCAGCCTCCTCGATAGTCATGATCCCGGGCAGGTGGCAGGTGCCAGAAAGCGCTGCCGAATTTTGGTTTGCCTCGTTCACTATCGGGAACACGTCCAGTGTTATGTATATGGTGTCTTTGTTGGAGCTTTCGGAGTCTTGGTTGTCATTGCCGGCAGCGTCGGACACTTCGGCGGTTGCAACCAAAAGGCCGTTCTTCTTGTCAGAAAGGTCTAGGCTGGCAGACCAGATGCCGCCGGTGCAAAGCACGTCTACGCTGGTGGTGTCCCCCTCGGTGTCAACAACTTTGAGTGAAACTGCCATGTCAGGAGTGTCAAGCCCCCAAAACTCGGCTTCCTCGTCCCTGCAGGTGCCGGAGATTGGGGCTGATTCGTAATTGGAACCGTCCACCTCTGGGAAACTGGTTATCTCCACGATTGGGCCAAGTGTGTCCTTAACCGAATTCTTGGAGACGTCTATGTGCGGCCACTCGCCATCGGTATAGCGGTAATAGGTAACTTCTGCAATAATTGGGCCATCGATGAATGGGGAGAGGTCAAGGCTGCCCTTGGCATCCTCTTTGCCCGGGTAGTACCAGACGCCGCCAGTGCAGACGAACTTGAATACCCCCAAGATGTTGGTGGAGTCCGCGGAGTCCTTAAGAGTAAGGTAAATGGTGCCCTCATCCGAGCAAGTGCCTGAAAGTTGCACGTTTTCCACATTTTTCTTGTTTACTATTGGAAAGGAGTCAATGGTTGCGAATAGCGGGATCTCCGACCCCTCATCTATTACCTCAGGAACTATGTGAGGGAGGATAACTGGCTGTGCCTCGACAGCAAACAGGCTGCCGAAAAGCGCCAGGAAAACAAAGGCTGCGGCAAGCGTTCCCTTAAAATTTGCATTTTTCATCATATCCCTCCACAATTATCAGTTTTCGGTGGCGTATGCAGGGAATGGTCAATTCCCTGCGGCGAAGGCTTGTTAAAAAAATCCACACAATCCTTCTTGCCAACACACAAGTGCTATTATTTGGAATCGATTCTTTATAAGGCTTGCCAC
>CAYSQN010000038.1:0-6404 GCA_964433305.1 Microcaldota archaeon
CAATGGTGATGCTGGTGGCGATGGCAGATGCCGCCACGTTTGCTATGTTGCTCCCGATCAGGAGGGAGATGATTACCCTGCGCCTGTTTGCGCGCAGGCGCGAGAGGCTTTCCGAGCCGGGAAGCTTGCGCTCGACTATGGAGTGGAGCTTGACTGAGGAGAGGGAGAGGAAGGCGACCTCGCTTGCGGCGAAAAATGCGGATACCCCTATCAGGATGGCAAGATAGAGGGTTTCCAGAATAATGTCCATGGAAAAAGTGGGAACTTGGAAATTAAAAGGGCATGCCTGTTGGATGCCGACAGTGTGGGAGCGCCCCCTAAGAGCACCCTGTCGTCTCGCCGCAGTCAATGCACACCTGGCAGCTCCCGTTCTGCTTGACTTTCATCGAGCCGCACCCTTCGCACTGCGCGCCGGTGTAGCCCTGCGCCTTGGCGGAGCGGGCCTTGTCGTCAAAATCCCCTTCGCCTTCCCTTTCTTCCGCGCTTACCGTGAGGGGCTTGCTTGCAGGCTCAAGCAGCTTCACTTGCCCTTTCTGCTCCTCGACATGAGAAGTGGGGGATGTCCCGTGCGAGTCGCCGTTCACCGTCTTTACGTGCACGAAGTCCTGCCTGTTGAGGTACTCGTAGCCAAGCACCCGGAAAACATAGTCCACGATGGAGGTGGAATTCTTTATCGCCTCGTGCCCGCTGACCACCCCTGCCGGCTCAAAGCGGGTGAAGGTGAAGGTGTCCACGAACTCCTCAAGGGGCACGCCATACTGCAGCCCCTTGCTCACTGCGATTGCAAAGCAGTTCAAAAGCGCCCGGTAGCCTGCGCCTTCCTTGTACATGTCCACGAATATCTCGCCAAGCGTGCCGTCCGGGTATTCCCCTGTCTTGAGGTACACCTTGTGGCCGCCCACGCGCGCCTCCTGCACAAAACCGCGCCTTTTGGTGGGAAGCTTGCGGCGGTTTATCCTCCCGACTATCTTGCTTTGCAACTGGGAAGGGCCGAAAGTTTCATCCACTTCCTCGCCCAATCCAAGAAGCTGCGCAAGCTCGTCCTCATCCACGTCCGTGGTTGCATTGAGTGGCTGGGAAAGCTTGGAGCCGTCCCGGTAAAGCGCATTGCTCTTGAGGCAGGCTCGCCAGGAGAGCATGTAAGCCTCTTTGATGTCCTCTATTGTTGCCTCGTTTGGCATGTTGATGGTCTTGGAAATTGAGCCGGTGATGAAGGGCTGGGCGGCTGCCATCATCTTGATATGGCCGATATATGAGATGAACCGCCTGCCTTTCTTGCCGCACTTGTTGGCGCAGTCAAATACCGGATAGTCGGTTTCCTTCAGGTGGGGGGCGCCTTCAATGGTCATGGTGCCGCAGACGTACTCGTTTGCCTCGCCCACCTGCTGCTTGGTGAAGCCTAGCTTGCCAAGCAGGTCGAACTTGGAGTCGGCCACTTCTGCATCCGAAAAGCCAAGCCCCCTCAGGAAGTCGTCTCCCAGCACGAAGCGGTTGAAGGCAAAGCGGATGTCAAATGCCTTGGAAAGCTGTGCCTCTATTTTTTCTATTTTATCCTTGGAGAAGCCCCGTGCAGAGAGGCTTTCCGGATTTATGTATGGGCACCCAGTTAGCGTTCCCTTGCCTGTCGCGTAAATCTCTATTTCTTTTATTTGGGAAGGAGTGTAGCCAAGGCGCGTGAGCGCTTTCTTCACCGATGCGTTCACTATCTTGAAGTAGCCGCCCCCTGCGAGCTTCTTGAACTTGACTATGGCGAAGTCAGGCTCAATGCCAGTGGTGTCGCAGTCCATTTGGAGGCCTATGGTGCCGGTCGGGGCGATGACCGTGACCTGCGCGTTTCGGTAGCCGTATTTCTCGCCAGTTGTGAGCGCCCTGTCCCAGCATTCTCGAGCCGCCTGAAGCATGTAACCGGGGCAGTGCTTTTCTTCTATGCCCATGGGCTTCACAGTAAGTCCCTCGTACTCGGAGGCGGGGGCGTTGTAAGAGGCTCGCCTGTGGTTGCGGATGACGCGAAGCATGTGCTCGCGGTTGCGCTCGTAAGCCCGGAAAGGCCCCACTTCGCGCGCCATTTCGGCGGATGCCGCATATGACTCGCCGCAGAGCATGGAGGTTATCGCACCCGTGATTGCGAGGGCTTCAGGAGACTCGTATGGAACCCCCAGCACCATCAGCACCGTGCCAAGGTTTGCGTACCCTAACCCGAGGGTGCGGTAGTCGAAGCTGCGCTTGGCAATTTCCTTTGCCGGAAACTGCGCCATCAGGACTGAGATTTCCAAAACCATTGTCCAGAGCCGGACGGCGTGCTTGAAGCCCTCCACGTTGAAAACTCCCGACTGTTCATCGAGGAATTTCATCAGGTTCAGCGATGCGAGGTTGCAGGCGGTGTCGTCCAGGAACATGTACTCCGAGCAGGGATTGGAGGCGTTTATGCGCCCATCCACCGGGCAGGTGTGCCACTCGTTTATGGTGTCGTCGAACTGCACCCCCGGGTCGGCGCAGGACCAGGCGGCGAATGCGACCGAGTCCCATAAGTCGCGCGCCTTCATGCGCTTGACAATGGTGCCATCCGTCCTTGAGACAAGGCTCCAGTCGGCGTCATTTTCCACCGACCAGATGAACTTGTTGGAGAAGCGCACCGAGTTGTTGGAGTTCTGCCCGGAAACGGTGATGTAGGCTTCGGACTCGTAGTGGGTGTCAAATGCGGGGAAGTCGATTTTCGTTTTACCCTGCTTGGCAAGCGAAAGGGTGCGCATGATGTAGTTGAGGGGGACGTTTTTGGAAAGCGCCTTTACCACCGCAAGCTTTATCCGCTCATTTTTGAGGTCAGTCGAGTGCTCTTCGTTTGCCACCTTCATGATGTTGTTGAGGTGCTTGGAGCAGGACTTGCTTCCGGCCACCAATGCCGCAACCTTTTGCTCCTCCCTCACTTTCCAACCCACGAACTTCTCCACATCCGGGTGGTCGATGTCCACTATGACCATCTTTGCCGCCCGCCTGGTGGTGCCGCCGGACTTTATGGCGCCTGCCGCCCTGTCGTAAATTTTCAGGAAAGACATCATGCCTGAGGAGTGGCCTCCGCCGGAGAGCCTCTCGCCCTCCCCGCGCAGGCAGGAGAAGTTGGTGCCGGTGCCTGAGCCGTACTTGAAGAGGCGCGCTTCGCGGGTTACAAGGTCGAATATTCCCCCTTCGTTCACCAGGTCGTCCTTGAGGGATTGGATGAAGCAGGCATGGGGCTGCGGGTGGGTGTAGGCATCTTCGGAGAGGCGGAGTTCCGCGGTCGCAGGATCGACATAATAGTGCCCCTGTGCCGTCCCCTTTATCCCGTATGCGTGGGCAAGCCCGGTGTTGAACCATTGGGGCGAGTTTGGCGAGCACATCTGGGTGGCCAGCATGTAGGACAGTTCGTCCTCGAATGCCTCGGCGTCGGATTTGGAGGCGAAGTAGCCGTACTTTTCCCCCCACATCCTCCAGCAGCCGGAAAGGCGACCCACCACCCTGCGGATGCTTTTTTCAGGCCCCAAAATGGGCTTGCCGCCGGAATCGCGCAGCTGGTTGCCATGGCTGTCGTATTGGGGCACGCCAGCTTTCCGGAAGTATTTCTGGGCGACGATGTCGGTTGCCACCTGCGACCAGCCTTTGGGCACTTCCAAGTCGCGCATTTCGAAAACTACCGAGCCGTCCGAGTTTCTTATGATTGAGGAGCGGAATTCGTATTCTATGGAGTCCAGGGGGTTTTCCCCCTCGCGCGTGAAAAGCCGACTTATTTTCAAGCCGCCCTGTTTTGCTTGCTGGGCAGAAATTGTTGCTTCAGCAACGAGCAGCGGCCCGTTGTCTGATGCATTCTTAGTCCGCTGAAAATGCACATCCTCCATGAACGCACCCCTCTTGCTTGGATGCAGGCAAAACAGGCAGAAAGTGTCCGGATGCGGACACGTCTTTACAATTTCTCAAACCCCAGAAAACCACAATATGTTGGGTTTCGGAGGCTGCTTGACCACAACCTGTTGTGCTTGCAGAGTTTATCGGACGGGCAGGCTTATAAGCGTTTTTCGCGCGAATTTTTTTTCTTCGTGGCTGTTTCATATGCTACATTGCGCGATGATTTTTCCGCGATGAATTGCGAAAAAACTCTTGGAATTTGCCCGCGTATGTCGCAATAGGGCGCAAAAGAAGGGGAGAAAAAATTACGGCGGAGAAACGCGCGCGCCGGGAAATTTCCGTTTCCCTACGGGGAGGGAAAATTGAACTTTGAGGAAGAAGGGGAATTGGGCGTGCTGGAAGAAAAAAACAGTTGAAAAAATCAGCCAGCCTCAACGAAAGTCGAAATCCTGCCGGAGGTGACATAGGGGCCGCTGCAGGGCTGGGACTTGCAGTTCATGTAGGAGATGGAAACGTAAACCGACTTGAAGTCCCTCGCCTGCGGCCGCCTGGGGCCTGGGAAGGCTTGGGTGAAACTTGCGTTCTTGCCTTGCCCTACGCCCATGAGCAAAACGCGGGTGTGCGTGGCAGTTCCGTCATCGCCGAGGTTGGTGGCGGTGTAATTGACTTGCGTAATGTTTATGGGAAACCCAAGGTTGTTTTGCAAGGTGAACTGCAGGATGGCGTCGCTGCCGCTTGGGGCATAAAGGATGAATGGGGAGCATGGGAGGTCGGGCTGGAAGGTGCATTCCTGGGTGGCAAAGCTGTTGGGGGAGAACACTCCGGACGAAAGGAGCACGGCAATCACTATCAGAAGCGCGAGAAGCGCCCAGCCGTAAGTTACCAGGTATTCCATCATTGCTTGCCCGCGCAAGCTATGATATCCAGGCGCAGCCTGGTTCATCATTGCCTGGCCTTTCAGGCAATGAATTTTTGGCGAAGCCAAATTGTTCATTGCTTGCCCTTTTTTCAGACCCATGAATACCATTTCCCATGCGCATATTAAAAATCTATTTCCATTTGCCGATAGGCGAACATCATCCCTTCTGCCCGGAGGAAGGAAGCGCTTTCTTCATGGCGGTGAAGTGCTGCTCTGCCATGCCCACATGGAAGTAGTGCTTCTGGCCTGAGGGGTCGTAAACGTCCATCTCCACCCCAACTTTGCCAAGAGGCAGCTCCTTGGACTTCTCAAACATGGTAACGTAGCGGAAGGGGGCCTTGATGGTATTGCCCTCTGCCCGGACAATAACGCCCTCAGCGCACAGGATTATTTCTCCACTCATGTCAAGGCCATTGCCATAAAGCGGGATTTTGCCCTTTATTTCCCCTAAAATGTCATCTTTTGGAACCTGCTTTGCCATCTTCTCACCTTTTGTGCTCATTCATGGACAAATTTTATAATGCGAAAGCTTGAATTGGAGTTTTCCAATGGTTTGCAATGGAAGCAAGCGCCTGCTAGAGATTGGAGTTTGTATGGGTTTGCTGCCCTAGCTGGTGATGGTGGAGAGGGTGGTCTGCTTGGGCTGGTGCTCTTCGCCCTTTGCCTCCGCGTTTATCCCTATGGAACGGAGATAGGCAGCGGCGTTGGAGCAGCCGGAATTGGCACATATTATCCTTTTTGCCCCGGAGCCATGGATATATTGCATGGTGTCTTTGAAGTCCGCATGGTCGGAGAGCGCGAATGCAGCGTCCACTGGGAAGCGGCTGGTGGCTGCCCACCCCGTTGCCACTGCGGTTTTGACCTCCATGCCGAATGCCTCGGAGAGCTTGGAGGCAAAGGTGAAATTGGCCTGCTGGGGAAGCGATATGGCAACAAAGGGAGCGCGCATGGCTTCCTGAGCCTCTTGTGTGCCTGCTGCGAGATAATCGAGCTTCAGGCCACACTTGTTGTAAGCTTCGCAGATGGCCGATGCCTTTTCATTTACCACAGGGGCAACTCCACACTCCTTGTTCAGGAATGCGACAAGCTCCTGGCCCTTTCCCCTCGAGTAGGCTCCGAAAAGCACAATGGAGCGCTCGTTTTGAAGCACAAACCTCCTCATTTTCTCAAGAACGGCATCGCGAGGGGGCATGCGAAGGTGGGGCTGGCAGTAGGTGGAATCTATCATCAGCGTGTCGCACTGCAGTATGGGAGCTGCTTTGGTGGTGAATGAGTCGTGGAGCGCAAAGTCTCCTGTGTAGACGAATTTCCCTGCCTCGGTTTCTGCCGAAAGCTGCCTTGCGCCTAGCATGTGGCCTGCGGGGTGCAAATCAATGCTGGAGACAGGATGATGCTGCACGGGCTTGCCCATTATGGCAAACGTTTCCTCGGAGGCGATTATCTTGCGCTTCTTGGAAAAGGCCTCGGTGTGGTCGGAGTGCGCATGGGAGACGAAGCAGACCTCGGAGCTTGCGTCGTCCAGCGCTAGCTTTATGCCATCTACGTGAAGCTGTCCGCCACTGTACATGCTGATCGCGGATGGAGAACGGGTGCAAACAATAAAAAGCTA
>CAYSQN010000039.1:0-6391 GCA_964433305.1 Microcaldota archaeon
CGGCATTGGGAACGAGAATGTCATTGGCTGCCAGCGAGTAGGAGGGGAATGCTTTTTCAAATGCCGCCTTTACCGCCTGGTAGATGGGAGTTTGCATTGTGTGGAACTCAAGGACGCGCATCTCCATTGGCTTGCCGTCGAAAAGGTGGGTTTCCTTTTTCAGGCTCGCCCATTTTTCCTTTGCTTCTTTGCTTGTGAGGTATTTGGAGTATTCTTCAGGGACATAAGCAAGGTTCACTCCGTTTTTGTCCACTGCGTTGCCAAGCGCGAGCAGCCCTTTGGCCAGCACAAGCTGGTCGAAGCTGATGTCATCGAACTTGACATTGTACCCTGAGCCAGGAGATATGTCTTCCACATAGAGTGCAGTTATGCCATTGAGCCTGCCAATGTTAAGATGGGTGAATATTACCGAATCGTCAGTTATCAGGCCGAAATTGTCTCCGGTCCCGTCGCCTTTCATCATGCCATTGTTGAAAAAGCAGATTTCCTTTACCCCGGGAATTTCGTTTGCCGCGGTTTTTACCTCAGCCACCCATGAATAGTTGCTGGAGTGCTTGGTTGCATTTTCATCAAATGAAAACTGCTGTTTTATAGGAGTATCAAAGACAAAAACGTTGATGCCTGACTTTTGCTCCTTTTCCCCAAAATATTCTTCGAATGGGATGGTAATTATGTTCAATTCCTTGGCATGCCCAACAGGCGAAACCACGCCAACGTTGCCGTCGAGAGGCTGGGTGACGATTGGCCTGCCGTAAATGATGTATGCTGGCTTGCCGTTTATCTTGGGCCATTCAACGAACCACCCATTCAAGCCTGCAAGCATGAATGTGGAGTAGACCAGCTTGTCAATCGGATAGTTGAAACTGTATCCGGACAGCCTGGAGCAGCCTTCTTTCATCCGCTCAAAGTTGTCGGAAAAATGGAAACCGAATATGCCATCTTTTCCAGGAACGAACTTTATGCCTTCAAAAAGCCCATGCCCATATTGGGTGCTGTATGCGAGAGGGTGCCCTCCAAGCCCGCTGCCAAGGGTGGAAATGAGAACCCAGTCGCTTCGAAGAAGAGGATTTTTGATATAGATTATATGCGAGTGCTCCAGCTGCAGGTCAAGGTCTTTTTGGAAAGATTTGGCATCCGCCTCTTCGCCATTTGCCCGTAAGAAGTCCACCATGAATCGAGCGTAGGAGATGCTGCCTTTGCCCCCCACCATTTCCGGATGGAGTTCTGTTTCAGACTTGAGATAGCGGCTGAAAGCTTCTCTGATTTGGCTAGGGCTTCCGTTGCTTTCACTCACCATCTCCACCTTCCCGCACTTATTTGCCCCGGATGCATTATATTACTATAAGTATGGGGACGTGTAAAAGAAAAGATGGGCTAAGAGAAGAAACCCATGCCTAACTTCAGGCTTTCGCCATCACGCGGTCGCGCACCGAAGTGACATCCTCGAGGTTGAGCGAGAGCTTCTGGCCCAGGGGGGAGCGGTAGATGATGGTGGACTGCTTGGCGTCCACGCCCATTATCTTGCCAAGGTAGGCGCCGTTCTCCGAGAAGATTTCCTTGTTCTCAAGCTTCATGCTGGAGACCAGGTCCACCTTCACCGCCTTCATGGCCCAGATGCCAAGGAATCCGAAAACCATGCTGGCAACCATGGCAAGCAAAAAGTCGGAGAATGAAACGTAGGGAGGGGAGAGGTTGAGCACCCAGTCCGAGCCTACCGAGAGCACGAACCACACAATCACCGTGGAAATCGCGTAAAGGCCGAAGCGTGGCAGCTCTATCTTGCGCTGCTCCTTTTCATTGAGCACGTCAATCATCCTTCCGGCAAACAATATGATGAAGGAGATGGAAAGCAGGTTGGCAAGCGTCTTGACCATAAGCGCGGTGGTTTTCACCCCGTCCAATCCGGAGTCCGCGGCCTCGAGGTAGCGCTGGTAGGCAGCCCAGCCGGAGATGAGGAGCATCATGAAAAAGAACAGGTAAACTATGCTCGAAATCTTGTCAAAAGAGAAACGGAAGGCGGATGCCGCGCGGAAGAGCTTTTCCTCCACTCCGAATGCCTTGGAGCCCAGGTAAAACGCAAGTATTGCCGCGATTGACTCGAGGCCCCAGCCAAGGTAGCGGCTGGCTGCAAAAAGAAGGAGTATCAGGGCGGGGGTTCCAAATATGAGGCGGGCGTAATGTGGCTCCTTGAGCTTTTCAAGGATGACAAAGTAGGTTTTTTCAAGCTCCTTTGCCTGTTTCATCACCACTATTTCGACCGAGTCTATCTTGAGCCGCGAGCGGATGACCGGCAGTATCTGCTCATCTGATGCCCCGTCTGAGACGAAAATGCAGGAGTCGACCGGAAAGTCCGAGAGGACCTTTTCCAGCTGTGCGGAGAGCTCCTTGTCGGCGGCGTAGCCCAATGATGAGGAGCCTGTGAGGGTGGCCACCTGCGCGTTGAAATCATCTGAAATCGAGTCGTAGATGCCAACCGCGCGGAACATGGTGTTGGCGTCTGTTTCGGTCGGGTCGGCAAGGGCCAGTTTGGCTGCCGCGTCAAGGTTGGCCTCCCTGCCAACGATGGGCCCGGATATCTTGGCTTTCTCGTAGAGGTCATTGTCCCGGTCGATGCACAGCACCAGCTTGTTCTTCTTGGCGGCCATGAGGGGGGTTTGGGAAAAGCTATTTAAATATTTATTGAAGCACAAAGGGTAGTTCTTCTGAATTTGGGAGTAATTCTTCTAATTTGGGGAAGGAAGGATGCTTTATGGCAAAGAAATTCGTGATTCCAGGGGATTTGATAGGCACCGAAGAGGAGTACCTCCCGGGAGAGGGCACTTTTACCCAGGGGGAGGGCATATTTTCCACCCTGACCGGCGAGGCCTCGGAGGAGGCAAGGAAGCTCTCCGTGGCGCAAAAAAGGCCACTTCGCGCGCTTGGCATCGGAACCACCATAATAGGGAGGGTGGAAAACGTGGTCGAGCCCATTGCGCTTGTGAGCATGCTTATGGGAGAAGGGGACGAACGGTACGGCACCAACGACGAATATGCGGTGCTCCACGCATCCATGATCAAGAAGGGGTTTGTCAAGAATGTGCGCGACGAATACAAGATCGGAGACATCGTCCGCGCCAAAATAGTCGACATGAGAAATGGGGAGATGCGGCTTTCGACTGACGCAGACAACCTGGGAGCCATCAAGGCGTTCTGCGCGTCGTGCAGGGGGCCGCTCAAAGCCGAGGCAGGCATACTTAAATGCGAGAAGTGCGCAAGGAAGGACAACCGCAAGATCGCGTCCGACTATAGGAAAGCGGACGTTAAGTAGAGGCTGTGCATTTCCGGAAAGTTGGATAGCAAGAGTGATGCAGGGGTGTTGCAATGGAGATTCAGGTCATAAAAAACGAAAAGGAATATCTTGAGATTGCCATTAAGGGAGAGGAGTACGGGCTGGTCAATGCCCTCAAGGAGATACTGCTTGAGGACAAGAGCGTGGAGTTTGCGGCTTACAGGATGGACCACCCCCTTGTTGCAAGCCCGGTGCTGATGATTCGGGTAAGCGAGGGCAGCCCGCTTTTTGCACTGCGCTCGGCGGTTAAAAAGCTCAAGAAACACGCCACTGAATTCAAGGACGCGGTAAAAGAGGCCAAAAAGCCCAAATCAAAGTAACGGCGGTTCCCCATGGAAAAGCCAAGGCCGGAGCACCTGGGTATTTTTGGCAAGCAGGAGTACGTCTACGGGCTGCTTATTGCATTTTTCATCTTTTACCTAGTGAGCGGCAACTGGATTTTTGGCCTTCTTGTGGGGCTGTCGCTTGTCTGGGCAGTAGTGCTGGAGTTTTGGGCGGGGGCATCACAGCGCGGGGTGAAAAATGAGATTAAGGAAACGCTCATAGCCCTTATTCTTGCGCTTGCGGTTTGGTATGGCGCCGGTTTTGCCCTTGGCACGCCCACGCCCATCAACGCCATTGTTTCCTGCTCCATGCTTCCCCACATACAGCGAGGGGACATGGTGATACTGTCCGGGGGGGGAATAGGCGCCCCAACTGCGGATGCTGACGGGATTGCCCAGATGGGCTATGATGCAGAGGTTTTCAGGAGTGGGCAGCTGGTTTCCACAGTCAAGGGATCGCTTTATTCCCACTGTTCCCAGCACGCCGGAAGCGCGCTTTGCAACCAGTTCATCACCAACCCTTCCGAATTTTCTGAAAAGCGAGGGCCCCTGGCATTTGGCTATGAGAAGTGCGGAATATCCGTTGATGGCGGCGGGAAGCAGGTGGGCCCCTGTGTTTCTTTTGTGGAGGCAGGAGGGGTAAGATACCGCGAAAACCTGTCCAATGACGTGGTGGTTTACGGGCCGCCCTCAGGCGAGCTTTATTCCAGGGTGGGGGACATCATCCACCGCGCCTTTGTGAAAGTGCGGTCAGATGGGTTGGAGTACATTCTCACCAAGGGGGACAACAACCCTGTGTTTGACATGCAGATTTATGACGAGAGGGTTGGGATGGGCAACAAGCCAGTGGAGTTCAAGAGCGCCAAGGGAAAGGTGGTTGTGAGGATTCCTGCCATTGGCTACCTGAAGCTTTTCATTTCGCCCTCCGCAATTGTCACCCCGCAAGGGTGCGACAGGCATTACTCGAAGTATGATGGTTAGGGCGGGAGGATTGCGGATAGGTGGATTCCATGATTGGTAGATTATTGCTCTTGTGCTTGATAATTTCGTTTGCCCTTTCCGGCTGCCTTGGAGAAGGCAGTTCCACCAGCCACGCCTGCGTGGATGGCACGCTCCCGGGGAGCTGCTCGAGTGGAAACGCGCCTGAGTATTGCACTTCGGATGGGCAATTCATCAACGCGGCTGATCTTTGCGGCTGCCCGCCCGGCTTTGAGGCGTCGGGCAGCGCCTGCGTGCCGCAGTAGTGGACGAGAACCGGACGATGAAGAATGTTATTGCTTAACGGAGAGGTTCGGTTCCAGCGCGTAGTAAATCCTCCTGTTCTTCGCGCCCTTGTTCTGAAGTGAAAGGAGCTTTATCTTGCCAATTTCGGAAGTGTTCTTCACGTGCGTGCCCCCGTCCGCCTGATAATCAACATCCCCAATTTTGACCATGCGAAGCTCCTTTATTTCAGGAGGAAGGGCGCCTGCCAATTTCACTGCCCCCGGTATTGCAAGAGCCTCTTCCCTGGGTAGAAAGGAAACTGACACTTCCAAATTGCGCGCTATTGCGGCATTCGCCTCGTCCACAATGGACTGGAAGGCTGCTGGGTCGAAGTTTTCCATGGAAAAGTCAAAGCGCGTTTTGTCCACGTCAAGCTGGTTGCCGGTTATTAGCGCACCCTTGAGGTACATCATCGCACCCAGTATGTGCCCGGCGGTGTGCATGCGCATGAGAGTGTAGCGCCGTCCCCAGTCAATGCTGCATTCCACTTCGTCCCCCACTTGCAAGCCTGCAGGTGAAACCTCGTGCACGATTTTTCTTTCGGACTTGGCAACTGAAAGGACGGAGTATGAAATGCCTTTGCAGGTGATTGTGCCGGTGTCGCAGGGCTGGCCTCCCCCCCTTGGGTAAAAAATTGTTTGGTCCAGCGCAATTGTGGAGGGGTGGATTGCCTCCAGCACCTTTGACTTGCAAGTTTTCAGGTAAGAATCACGGAGGAAAAGCGCCCCATCCATGGTGAGGCGGTTTGCCGAACATGTTTAAAAGGATGAGGAGGGATAAATGCCTCGGGCTTTGCCGTGTGTGGGAGCGCGTGGCGCAAGCCTAGGAGGTAGTCGCGCATGTTCAAATTCTCGATAGATGATGCAAGGCGTTTCAAGGATGCCACCGATTCCATAGTCAACCTGATTGACGAGGGGCAGCTGGAAGTGGGCAAGGAGGGGCTTTTCCTGCGCGCAATGGATCCCTCGCAGATTGCCATGCTCGTCTTTTCCATGCCCGCAAGCACCTTTTCATCCTACGAGGCTGGAGCGCCCTCGGCCAAGGTGGGCCTGAACTTCGACAATATTTCAAAGATACTTTCAAGGACAAGGGGGGCGGAAAAGCTTGAGGTGTCGCAGGCCGAAAACAAGGTGCAATTCGCATTTTTTGGGCCCAAGAGGAAGAGAAGCTTCAAGGTGCCGGTGCTGGACATCCCGGCAGGCGCGACCAAGGAGCCCTCCATCGCCCACGACGCTGCGGTGAAGGTTTCAAGCTCGCACTTCAGGGACTCGCTGAGGGATGCGGCGCTTGTTTCCTCCCACATCACCCTTGAGGCAACCGAAGAGGGATTTGCCATAGAAGTGCATGGCGACTCATCGGACCTCAAGGAAGAGAGCGAAAAGCAAAGTGAGGAGATAATTGAGATGGCGGTGGCAAAAAGCGCCCGCGCCACTTTCCCGCTGCAGTACCTTGAAGACATTGTCAGGGCCTGCCCGGA
>CAYSQN010000040.1:0-6230 GCA_964433305.1 Microcaldota archaeon
AAGGGGGCTCGCGCGTGGAAATAAAGGGGGTGCAGTCGCTTGAAATGGTGGAAAAGACAGTGGAGCTGGAAGCCCTCCGCCAGCAGCAGCTCATCAACATTTCAAAAGAGCTCTTCTCGCTGTTGAAGGGCAGGCAGGTGGAAGCCACGTTCGTTGAGCTAACGCCAATTTTCTCCTCCACCTCATCGCAGATGGTTTCCAAGGCGCTAAATGGGGGGTCTTCGGTCTTCGGCATGATGCTTCCCATGCATGCAGGCTTTCTGGGGCGCGAAGTTTCCCCGGGCAGGAGGTATGGGAGCGAGCTTGCTGACTACGCCCGCTCGGTAGGCCTCAAAGGGCTTCTGCACTCGGACGAGCAGTTGGAAAAGTACGGCATTTCAGAAGACGAACTATCAGAAATCAAAATAGCGTTGGGCGCATCCCCGAAAGATGCGTTCGTGCTGGTGCTTTCGGACCAAAAGCGCGCCTTTGCCGCACTGTCCGAAGTCTGCAACCGCGCAAATTTCCAAGGAGTGCCGGGGGAAACCAGGAAAGCCTCCTCGGACGGCACCTCAAGCTACATGCGCCCGCTTCCAGGCAGCGCAAGAATGTACCCAGAAACCGACATTCCCCCCACCGCAATCACAGAAGAAACTCTCCAAAAAGCCGCAGAGCTCGTAAAAAACATTCTCTCATCTGAAAAAGGAAGGCAGGATCTCCTCTCCTCCCTCAACGAAGAGCTTGCCTCGCAGCTCTCGGGAGCCAAAAGCCTCCTCTCACACTCCCCCTCGTTCCCCCTAACCCACAGCACTCCAGAGCTTTCGGCCTTCGCAGCTGCACTGGAGGCAGGCATAGACGCAAAGTTTGCAGCCTCCACCATAACCAACACGATGCAGTCCCTCAAACGTGAAGGAACAGACACCAAAAAACTTGACGAGGGCAAGCTCCTCCAAACTCTTCTCCTATGCAAAGACTCCGCCATCACCAAAGCCGCGGTGGGCGAAGTGCTGCGCGAGATGTGCCGCGACTCCTCCATCTCCGCAATTGAGGCGGCAAAGAAGCTCGGGGTGGAGCGCATAACCGGCGCGCATCTCAAATCCCTCGTGGAAAAGGAAAAGCTCGACATGAAGGCGCTGATGGCAAAATACCGCCTGCAGGTGGACGCAGCGGAGGCTCAAGCGATTCTAAAACAGTAATTTTCTCAAACCACAATCGCCAATGCTTTGCAAGCAGGCATTATTTTTTCTCAGGGTGCAAGTACTCCTTATTCTCCTCAAACTTCTTTTTCCCGTACCACAATATTTCCAGCTTCTCCCTGCTCACTTTCAAATAATCCCGGTCCTCACTGTGTATCTCAAGGGTGATGGTGCCATCGTAAAAGCTCTTCAGCTCCTTGACCACCTGGGGTATCCCAATTTTTCCCGCTCCAAGGGGCAGATGCAGGTCCTCGCGCCTGTTGTTGTCATGCAGGTGCACGTGGCGTATCCTTTTCCTGAAGCGCTTAATGTACTCCCCCACTCCCTCTCCGTCGCTTTTTGCGGCATGCCCGACGTCAAAGGTCATGCCAATGTCAACTTCGGAAAAAAGCCCCTCAAAATCCTTTATTGAAAACGAGCTTGCGCCGAAGTTCTCAACCAATAGCGACAACCCATTCTCCCCCGCAAGCTTGGAAAGCCTTTTTATGCTCTCCGAGGTTTTTGCCACCCGCACCCCGCGTTCCTGCACGCTTGGGGGCATCCATTCGGTGTGGATGGTGGCAAACTTCGCCCCGAAAAGCGAGGCGGCCTCAAAAGCGAGGCCAAACTCAGTTTCAATCGCCTTTTGCACGCTGTCATATGGGTGGGCAACTGAAAAGTACCAGGGGTAATGCGACAGCACCCCGAAGTTGTAGGACGAAAGCGCATCATTTATCTCCTTGTTTTTTGCCAAAAGCTTGCCAGGGCTGGCACAGGGCGCCTCTACTGTCAGCTCGAAGAAGTCAAATCCCATCTCCCCGCAAAGGTGCACCTCATCCACAACGTCTTTCTTGGGGTTGTTCATCGCTCCAATAATCATCCAAACACCCGAATCAAAGCTGGCAAATCACTATCCCTCGTCCATCCCCAATATCAAGCGCATCTCCTGCCTGTTCTCCAGCCCAGCCTCCCTCTCCTGTCCTTAAAACATCGCTTCCGCGCTTTCCAGCCCGTTCTTTTCTCCTCCCCTATTCGATTTCCTTTCCCTGTAAAGCTTGTGGAGCGCTCTTACCGTTTTGTCATTTATTTTGACGTGCCTCCCGTCATGGGGCCGAAGCGCGCCGGAAAATGTCGTGGGGATGTGCAATAGCTCGTGGATGAGCACCTCCTCCTTCTTTTCCGCAGGGAGGCGGTCGTAGTGCTGCGAGAGCACCTCTATGATGTAAAACGTCCCCACTGAAAGCGCCTTCTGCCAAATGTCCGGAAGATTCCATATCCTCGCATAGGCATTGGCAGTCGCCCCGCGGGAGCGCATGCAGATTAGGCGGAACTCGTTTATGTGCCCATAAGAGAGCGCATCCACAATGTCCCTGACCTTTTCCTCAACATCTGGCGCCATCTCAACGTCCATGCGGCAATTGCTCCAAATCCCCTTTTATAGTTGCTTGATGGCAGTCTTAATGATTGGCATGGGCAACACAGAGGCTTTCTTCGCGCGCTGCAGCGAGGCGTTCGAAACAATTTCCCGCATGCAAAATCCTCTTATTGTGCACCACTACGATTGCGACGGAATAACATCCGGTTCCATCGCCGCAACCTGGTTTGAAGCGCAAAAAAAACCATATCGCATGCTCACCGTGCGCAAAATCGATGATGAAGTGGTGAAGAGCGCCGCACAAGAAAAACAGCTTATTTTCATAGATTTGGGGAGCGGCTCGCCAGCCCTCTGTGAGTTCAAGGGGGAGGCGGTCATCATAGACCACCACCAGCTCGCGCACCAATCCCACCTGCAGGCCAACCCGCACCAGTTCGGCTTTGACGGGGGCAGGGAGCTTTCCGCAGCAGGCTGCGCATACTTTGTCTTCAATACCGCAATTGACTTGGGGGTGGTGGGCGCAGTCGGGGACATACAATACCCATTCACCAGCCTCAATAGGCTCATGCTTGGCCGTGCAGTGGAAGAGCGCGCGGTTGCCGTAAGCACCGACATCCACCTCTTCGGGCGCAACAGCCGCCCGCTCCTGCAGCTCCTCGCCTACGCGGACGACCCCTATCTCCCAGGCCTGACAGGGCACGAGGACGCATGCCTCTCCTTCCTGGAAAGCCTTTCCATTCCTCTAAAAGAAGGAAACTCCTGGCGCACTTACTCCGATCTTCTCCCATCTGAAAAGAAAAAGCTGGTCTCCGCACTTGCCAAGCTGCTGGCAATACGCACCTCCTCCGAGGCGGCTTCCAGGCTCACCGGCGAAGTCTACACTCTCCTGAACCGCCCCCCAAAAACCGAGCTTTCAGACGCATCCGAATTCTCCACATTGCTCAACGCCTGCGGCAGGAACGGGCGGCCCCAACTCGGGGTGGATGTGTGCTTGGGGAAAACCGGGGCGTACGAACAGGCCCGGGCGCTTCTTTCCGAGCACCGGAAAAACCTCCGCGAAGGCATTTCCTTCGCGCTTGCGCATTCCCAGGATTGCGGCAAGTTCATCCTCATTGATGGCAGGGGCGCCATCCCGGACGCAATCATCGGGGTGGTGGCAGGCATGCTATTTGCAGGCGCCAGGAAAAAGCCGGTGCTCGCCCTCTCCTACGAAGAATCCGGCAAGATAAAGCTGTCCACACGCGGCACCCACAAGCTCGTGGAGCAAGGGCTCAATTTGGGCAAAATACTCTCAGAAGTATGTCCCTTGGTTGGCGGGGCCGGGGGAGGGCACAACATCGCGGCAGGCGCAAGCATCCCTCCTGAAAATCTGGACCTGTTCATCAGGGAATTCTCAAAAAGGCTGTAACTTCGGCAAAATCCACCACACTCCTAATGCCACTCAACAACCCACATGCGCGGCTTCCACTTCCGCCAACACAAGCCCAGGCCTTCAGGCCCGGGGTGTTGGCATGCCCCTGGGAAAGCTCCTGCCTCCCGAGTCAACCTCTAAAGCCCTCCACACTTGGCGCGAAGCGGCACCGAGCCTATCTGCACCTTGGTTATCGGTATGTTTTCAACATATTCTATATACTCAAAACCAAAGGTCTTCATTTCAAATCTTCCACCGCTGGGCACTTTGCACATCCGGCTGGCTCTCAGCACCCATGGGGAAGATGAGGCGCCAGGGAGAAAAACAATGTGATGCTTCCTGCATCTGTCAAATGCCTGCGAAGGGGAACCTGCCCCGAAACAGTCGGTCCCCCCTCCTGGAATGTAAATATTTGTGATATTCTCCGGGCACCCAAGGGGCGGGTACGGGCTGCACTCCTGATTGTCATATTGGCTTATGCTTTCAGCATCATTTCCAATAATCCTCACCAGCCGAATCGGGTTCACTCCGTTATTCCTGAGTTTCAGGTAAACCTTGGTCTCATCCGTCAGCGTCCCATTCCCTGCGGCGTTTGGATCCCCTCCGGCAACAATTTCCTCGATAGATATCGGCGAGGCGCTTTTCCAATAAATTTCGCTTTGCGTGATGAATGCTTCGTCATTCTCATTGCTGAAAACCAGGCTCATGGTGATGAGGGCTATCAGCAGGGCAACGGCGAGAAGCACCAGATATTCGGTTGCGCCCTGCCCTGGCTTTTTCCCAATTTTTTTCCTTGCCGCCATTTTCCAAACCCTTCCCAAAACAATCCGGTGAATTCCCAGGCAGCTTCACTTTTTCTTAGGCTTTTTGCCAGAAGCCCCCTCTACAGCATTTTCCGGAAAGCCTCCGATGGCTTTCTTTCCTGCCGCCCCCTTCCCTGCCTTCGCCTCTGCAACTCCCCTTGCCGCCGTTTCCCCTTCTTCCCCATCAGCTGGTTTCTTCCCCCTTGCGGCCATGCCTGAAGATGCGGCATCCTTTGCGCTCTCCCGCAGCTCCCGCTCCACAATTTCCGAAAAGAGATTCCCCCACAGCCTGTCGATTTTCACCCAGTCTGGCTCTCCTCCCTGCGCCTCGGCTGTCTTGAGCAGGTTGTTTGCCGCAGTGGTGCACTCCAGCACGAAATCCAGCTCAAGGAAATGCGGCTCATCGTGTTTTTCCGAAGTCTCCTTTATCTGCGAGTAAAGCTTGCCCTTGAAAAAAGCCTCCATGACATACTGCTTCGGGTCGATGCCGCTGTCATCGCACCTTCTTTCAAGGGCGGGTGGCACGAAATCCATCTTGAGCCCCTTTGCAATCTTGCCCAGGTCGGCTCCGGAAAGCGAGCTCGCATTGGCTTCGGGCGTGTTGGACAGGAACGTGCAAACCAAGCGGCTTGAATCGACGTCTTCCCCGCGCTCCAGCCTGAAGACCTCCACAAACTTCCTTTCCTTAAGGTCGGTCTCAAGCTGCTGGCCCAGCATCCTGTAGACCCGGCTCTTCCTGCCAAACCTTATTTTTTTCAAAAATGAATACCTGTCGGTGGAAAACATCGAGGCTGCAGAGAGCCCGAAAACCAGCTCCAGCCTGTCTTGCACGTCCTTGATGGACTGGGCGTGCAGGTTGTAAAGCAGGAAAATCCCGGGCTGGGTGTTGAGCATGTTGATTACTCCCTGGATGGCAATCCTTGAGCGGATTTCATTGATGATAACGCAGGCGTCTCCCATGCGAAGCGCTGCATTGGTCATGGAAACCAAGTCAAGTTCGCTGCTCTGGCTCACATCGTCCCTGTCGGACGCCTGCACCTGCACAGCGCCTATGTGGAAGCCGCGCTTGCGGTAGGCGCGCGTGGGTATCTCCTCAATGTCCTGTATGGGCAATATCCTCTTCTTGGTGCCAATGGCGGCAATCTTTGCCGAGGTGAACGCGGTTTTTCCCACTCCCTTGAGCCCAAGCACCGCCTCTGAGCAGCCAAGCCCCACCATCACGTCGTCATAGCCTGCGAAAAACGCGCTCATGGAGTTGAGAGTCAAGTACATTGGGTAGGTGAACGGCTGGTCCCTCATTATGCGCAGCGCAGCCTGCAGGTCTCCGAATGTGGCCGGTGGCCGCTGCAGGTGGCACCTGAGGGCAAGCCTGGTCAGCACAAGGTCAAGCACCGGGTTGGTCTTGTCAAAGCGCCTTGTCCCCCCTCCGACCGCGGCGATATTCTTGAATGCGCTCTCAAGCATCTCCCGGTTGTACCTCCACAGAG
>CAYSQN010000041.1:0-6199 GCA_964433305.1 Microcaldota archaeon
ATGCTCAACAACCCAGCAATTGAAGGCAAAGAAGTGGTAACCGCCAAGTCAATAGTCTCCTTCGGCAAGGAAAACAAGGAGCCGATGCTCGCCGAGTTCAAAGCTAAAGCTTCAGAAGGAAAAATCAAATTCTTCGGAAGGGACATGCAGCCGCTCCTGGACTTTATTGCGCAAACTTAAATCCAGCTACAGGCTGTATGCAAAGCCATTGCCATTCGAAACTGCCATCCGCAGTATATCATTTAAGTTGCATCTCTTGGAGCCTCCTACTTTATAGAAGCCGTAGAAGTGCTCACTTACTTTATATCCTCTTTTCAGGAATTCTTCCTTGACATCTGGAGTTTCTATGTTTGTAATCACATAGTGCTCATCAACATAGATGACATTGGCATCAAGCTTTGTGAACTGGTCCTTAGTCAATTCTCCATACTGCATCGGTCTTTTTTGTTCCTTCCTAATCTTCTTAATCAATTCAACCTGTGACGGGTCTGCAAACGCTTCTGGGTGGACAAGAAGCGCGTCTGCCACACTGCTGTTTCTTGACCTAATGTACAGCTCTGCGCAATCATAGTGCAAGGTTCCAAATATCTCCCCCTCACTCACCTTCAATTTTAGGGGTAACACTTCCACGTCCGCGCCGTGCTTGTCAAGAGTATATTGGAGCCATTCGGGTGCAATTTCGTTTGTCCTGTCGCCTACTGCAAGAACTGCCAGGTTCTGGTTGATTTTTTTGAAGTTCCCTCCCTCAATTATTACTTCGGGCGGCGGCCTCACCCCTCCAACATACAATTCCTCCTCTGTCTTTCTTATCTCAACCGCCATATTGCACATGATGCTGACATTTTTTTCCTGTATAAACGGATCCCTTACAAAAGTCATCTCATAAAATTTGGCAGGATTAATCGAATATCTTGGCTTAAGAAGGACAACCTGCACTCCCTCCTCCACAAGATTCAGGATATACCCGGTCTGTTGATAAGTAAGCTCCAGCCTGTCTGGTTTTGGGTAAATAGCCTCGTTTTCACAAATTGGTTTAGCATAATCCAGATAGGTTGGAAGGCTCATAAGGGCAATTTCCAGCCTTCCAGTTTCGCTGTCTGCATATCCATTATAGGCTGAGGCATCAAATACGTCCACAGGCACGATCTTTTTTTGCTTTACCAGCGGGCTAATCACTTCCATAAAATATGATGTAAATTCCACTGCCCTTTGGTCTATCTCCCTCCAACCATCAATAACATTTGGTGGGGCCTTCCTGGTTTTGAGATCATTATGAGCCTTCCTAAGCTTGTAATGGATGTTGGAAATCACATCGTCTTTTGGCTTGTAGAGATGCAACTGCTGATAGGCACTGCTATGTTGCCCACTATGTTTTATCATGTTAATCTTTTGTTAAATAGTATATATAAACATACCGCTCCAAACGCGACATTTCCACTCTAAACCTTTCTAAGAAGCCGGAACTTGTACCCGTAGTGTATGATTCCCTCGGGCGAGTCCTCCATAATCTTTCTGAAGATGAGCTCAACCTCGTCGCCGACCTTGACCTGCTTGTCGGTCACCCCGACCACCTGCGCGGTAATCCTTGGGCCTTCCGCAAGCTCAATTATGGCAAGAAGGTAGGGCGCCTCAAGCTCGAATCCCACAGGCCCTGAGCTCAACTCGGTGAACGAGTATATCTTGCCCTTGCCTGAAAACTGCTTCTGCCCGATTTTCCCTTTTCTTCTGCACTTCGGGCAAAGCTTGCGCGAGGGGAAGTAGTTTGACTTGCAGTTCTCGCAGCAGGTGCCGGTCAAGCGGTACCTCTCAGGTATGCGCCTCCAGGTGATTGCAAGGTTTTCAGATGGCATGGTTACACCAATTCATTGCACTAGCAACTTTCATTCAGCAACTCTAAACTCTCTTCATGATATGCACCACTGCGGTGGCTCCCGAGCCGCCCACGTTGTGCGTCATGCCTATTTCGGCATCCTTCACCTGCCTGCCTTCCCCCTGCCCTCGAAGCTGCCAGGCTATTTCCACCGCCTGCTTCACTCCAGTGGCGCCAACCGGGTGGCCGCAGCCCTTCAGGCCGCCTGAAGTGTTGACTGAAATTTCCGAGTTAAGCGCAGTCTTTCCCTCCTCGGAAGCTTTCCCTCCCTTGCCCTTGGGGAAAAAGCCAAGGTCCTCAATTGCCATCACTTCTGCAATGGTGAAGCAGTCATGGACTTCCACAACATCAATGTCTTTTGGAGTGAGTTTTGCAGCTTCAAATGCTTTTTTGGCAGCCACTTTTGTGGCATGCAATTCGCTCATGCAGTGGCGCGAGTGCAGCGCAAGGGCGTCTGAAGCCTGCTCTGAAGCAATAATCTCAATTGGCATTTCGCAGAGCTTTTTCGCCTTGTCAAGCGGCATGAGCACCACCGCAGCCGCGCCGTCGGTGATGGGCGAGCAGTCAAACATCTTCAGCGGCGTTGCCACGTACTTGCTTTTCATAACCGTGTCAATGGTAATCTCGTTCGGGAAGTGCGCGTACTTGTTCTTCGCGGCGTTGGCATGGTTCTTCACAGCAACTGAAGCAAGCTGCTCTTCAGTGGTGCCGTACTCCAGCATGTGCCTTCTTGCCATAAGCGCATAGATGCCAGGGAAGGTCGCGCCCATGAAAAGCTCCCACTCCTGGTCCCCTGCCCCTCCCAAAGCTGAGGCAACTTCGTTGCCCGGGGTGTCGGTCATCTTCTCCACGCCGCCGACCACCACGCAGTCGTGCGCGCCTGAGGCAACTGCCAGGTAGCCTTGCCGAAGCGCCACGCCACCCGAGGCACAGGCAGCCTCCACGCGGGTGGCCGGTATTGGGTTCAAACCCATGAAGTCTGCAACAAGCGCGCCGATATGCTCCTGGCCCACCAGCGAGCCTGGAGCCATTGTCCCAACATAGAGGGCATCAATTTCCTCCCCGTGGAGTTTTCCATCCTCAAGCGCGCGGCTGCCGGCTTCGATTAGCATGTCTCGGTAGCCTCGGCTCCACTCCTCCCCGAACTTGGACATCCCGACTCCGACAATGGCGACTTTTCTCATAATAATCACAGGTTTTCAATAATGAATTGCAATTTCTTCTGTTCCAACTCGCTTGCCATCTCCTGCCATTCAATTCTCCTTTCTCCATGCATTCTTGTCCCTATCCCATTCCTTCTCCTTCCTCACAGGCTCTTGAGTTTCCTCCTGTGCTTCACATATACTCCGTAGTCGATGTATTCCTTGTGCGCGATGTAATCCGCAAGCCTCCAGCCCTTGTACGCCTTCCTTCTCTCCAGTATTTTGTCCGTCACCCGGATGGCAAACGAGTCGCTTCCGGCTCCCGAGCCAAAGGAGGTCAATAGTATGGTTTGCCCCGGTTTGGCAATGTCCAGCACTCCGCACAGGCCAATCGGGGAGGCGCCCGAGTAAGTATTTCCAATTACTGGGGTAAACAAGCCAGCCTTGAGCTTCTCGGCCTCAATTCCCATCTTCTTGGCAGCCTCAAGGGGAAACTTGCCGTTGGGCTGGTGGAAGACAAAGTAATCGTAGTCCGCTGCCTTTGTTCCGGTCTTCTCGAAAAGACCGCGGGTGGCGCCCATCACATGACGGAAGTACGCGGGCGCGCCTGTGAATCGCCCCCCGTGCGAGGGGAACTCGGCATGCTGCCGCCTCCAAAAGTCCGGAGTATCTGTAGTGAACGAATAAGTGGCTTCAAGCAGTGCCACAATCTCTTCCTTTTCCCTGCCAATCACGAACGCGGCCGCTCCGGCCGATGCAGTGTATTCCAGGGCGTCGCCAGGCCTTCCCTGCGAGGTGTCGGTGCCCACCGATAGCCCGTAGCGCATCATGCCTGACCCCACCATTCCCATGCATATTTGGATGCCTGCCGTGCCTGCCTTGCAGGCAAACTCCAAATCAGCTGCAGTAAGCTCCGGGGTGGCTCCAATGGCTTCAGCCACTATGGTGGCGGTTGGCTTGACGGCATAGGGGTGGGACTCCGAGCCCACATAAACCGCACCAATGCCTGCAGGGTTGACCTTGCCGTATTCAAGCGCATTGCGCGTGGCCTCCACCGCGAGCGTGGCGGCATCCTCGTCAACATCAGGCACGGACTTTTCAAAAATGCCCAATCCCTTCTTTATCCTCTCTCCCTCCTCGCCCCAAACCCGCGCAATTTCCTCTGCCTTGATGCGGTATTTGGGCACGCAGGTGCCGTAGCCTACGATGCCTGTGGTTACTGCCATCTCAAAACCTCTCCTCGAAACTCAAACTCTGGCAAATGCCAGCTTCTCCCCATTTTCCACATTTCTAGTCCAAAATCCAATTAAATCTTATTGAGCGCCTCTTTCATTTTCACCAAGTCCATATTGGTGGCAATCACCGGAATCTGCTCCCTCTCGGCAATCTTGATGGCAAGCGGGTCCACTTCCTTTATGCCGTGCAGCACCACCACGGATGGCTTCATGGGCGTCACCCTGATGACTACCATGGGCGACCTTCCTGTTGACACTTGCGTAAAGATGAACGCGCGCTCGGACATGCTCCCGTAAAGCTTGGGGAACTGGCTGAAGGGCATTTCAAGTATGATTTTCAGGGACTCCATCAGCGTGTAGCCGTAGAGCTTCTTCACTTTCATCAGCTCCTCGTTTGCCACCACAGTTCCATTGAGCATCTTTTGGAAGTCTATCGCCGAAATGCTGGTGGCAAACTCGTGCAGCTCGAAGTATTGCTCGCCCTTGTCGCTGCCCTGCTGCAGTTTGGATAGTATGAAGCTTCCTCTGTCCAGGTCTATCTGGATGAGCGCATTGACAAAGCGCTTTATCACTCCGGAACCAGGCGACTTGCGCCTGTTGCCCTCATAATCGCTGATGGTGGAGGGGGAGATTTTTAGGGTGCCTGCAAGCTCGGCTTGCGTAATGGCGAATATCTCGCGCCACTTCTTCATGGTCGAGCCCGGGGTCGGGCTAAGGGTTATTTCCCCCGCTATCTCGTGCTTCAGTTTCTCCATTTTTCCACATCTAGCTATTGGCAAGAATGCTGCTGTCTCGCCGTCTTTCCTTAGCCAAATAGGGTTTTAAAGACTATCGAAGCCATGTGCGGCATTTGACGAATTCTACGGATAGGAGGGATTATAAGCCAAAACACCGTTTTTGAAATATGGTGCTTTCCAACCAGGGCATAGCCGCAGAGATAAAAAAAGGAGCGCTGCGTTTCTCCCCCTCTCTGGCAAGCAGCCAAATCGGGCCTGCCTCGGTGGACCTCACGTTGGACGGGAAATTCTGGGTCTTCAGGAAAAAATATCTGGGCAAAAATGCGGTGGACCTCTCCAAAGTGGGATTTGCAGAGGCGACCGAGCCGCATCCCTCCTCCTCAATCACCCTCCCCCCCGGCGGCATGTGCCTTGGCATCACCAGGGAAAAAATCACCATGCCGCACGACCTCATAGGCACGCTTGAGGGCAGGAGCCGCTATGCGCGCATGGGCCTGGCGGTGCACGTGACTTCCGCGCTTGTGCAGCCAGGCTCGGACAACCACCAGGTGCTTGAAATCGTCAACTTCGCGCCCTTCCCGGTGACCATCCACAAGGGCATGAGGATATCTCAAATTGTCTTTGAGAAGCTGGACAGCAAGACTTCCAAGCCGTATGCAAAATATGGGGAAATCGCAAAGAAGCAGTGAACTCCCCCAAACCGGTGTACTTCACACAATGCCGTGCAAAGCAGCGGGGCGATTATGCGCTAAAAGAAAACAATTTCAACGGGCAAACGCAGCCCAGCCAGTACCTCACCATTCCTACGATAATCAAAAATCCTCCGCATGGCGGCTCTATTTTTCATTTGAAACTTCTCCCTCCCAATGGCATTGCCCGCAGCCTTCCGCAAGAAAACCAGTCCAAAGGCAAAGGAGTCAATATGCTTCGTGATATGGTGGAAAACGAGATAAAAATCGCCATCGAAGAAGGCTTGGGGCGGGAAAAAACCCCTCTCCTTGCCCACATTTCCAGCTGGAATGCCATGGGGGAGCATTATTGCCCCGGGCTTATGGCGGTAAAAAAACTCCTGGAAAAACCCTCTTCGGGCAAAACAACGCTTCGGCTCTGAAAATCCAAACGCATCCGCCGCAAGCCTTATAATTATTTCTTAACACCAAAGACCACATAACGAGGCGGCATGGATGGCAAAACAAATTTACTGGAATGGCTACG
>CAYSQN010000042.1:0-6186 GCA_964433305.1 Microcaldota archaeon
CCACTTTCGGGAAGCGGGTTGCCACTTCCCTGGCAATCACTCCCTTGATTTCGGTTCCAACCGGCAACCCCTGGTCGTCAATGACCACGCAGGCGTTGTCTTCGAATGAAACCCTTGTGCCGTTGGGGCGCCTGAAGCTCTGCCTCTGGCGGACTACCACAGCCTTGAGTATTTTTTTCTTCATGGCAACGCTGCCTTTCTTTACCGCAACTGTGATGATGTCCGATATCCCGACTTTGGGGTACATGGCTCGCTTTGCCTTGGCGCCCTTTATCCCGATTATCATCACCATCTTGGCACCTGAGTTGTCGTTGCAGACAAGCACCGAGCCGTTTTGGAGCCCCTTGATGATTTTGCTTCCTAATCCTTTCATTTGAATCACTCTTCTTTCTTGGCTTCTGGCTTGGGGGGGAGGGCCTCGCGCTTTACCTCGGACTTCTTCAGCCACTCCTCTTCGGCTGCAATCGCCCTGCCTCCTCTCCTGTCGAGCACCACTTTGCCCACCGCTGCCTCAACTATCCTGGTAACTATCCATGCCTTTGTCTTGGAAATCTTCCTGCACTCGGATATCTCCACAATATCCCCCAGCTTGGCGTGCAGGGAGTCCGGGTTGTGCACCGGGATGCGCGTTTTGCTCCTGGCATAACGCCTGTATTTCGGGAAGTATTCAAGGGCTTCGGATTCTACCACCACCGTCTTTTTCGAGCGGTCGGAAACTACCGTACCGGTTCGCACGTGCCCTCGCGACACAATCGGCCCTTTCCTGTTAGCATCCATAATCATTCCCTCTTCACTTTTTTCGGGCGGTCGGATGGACGGAATGCAATCCGCTCTCCAGCCACCGTGCATCTTTTCCCGTCCGGAAGGGTGAAGGAGAAGAGGCTTCCCTTTTTGGGAATCACCCTCTCAACCCCCTTTTCCGTCCGTATTACAAGCGTATTCTTGGTTTCGTCCACCACCACTCCGTTCAGCCCCTTTCTCGGGAGGCAAAGGCTTTCCGCCATCCTTACCTGAAGCCCTATGAGCTCATGGGCCACAATGTTTTCCGGCGTTATTGCCATGCCAACCATCTACTGCAGGCCTTCAAGGACAGTGATGCTCCCTTCCGGGTAGCCCGAAATCACCAGGAACTTCTTGATGTTCCTGCGCTGGTCCCCTTGCAGCACGATGATGCCCTCCTTCACGGTCCCGCCGCAAGCAAGCTTCTGCTTGAGTTCGCGGGCGGTAACCTCGAGTTTCCCCTTGTCGATTCCCTCGACAATGGTCACCAGCTTCTTGAACTTCTTCTTCGTTGCGTACACGCGGATGCGCTGCGTTTCCTCCTTCTCCAGGATGTCGCAGGAGCATATCTCCTTTATCAGTCCGCATTTGGGGCAGATGTCAACCAATTCATTTCACCTTCTATTTTCCGGCCTTGCCGGTTTTTACTTCTTTGGATTCTCTTTTCCAGCAGGAACTTTGGCTTTTCTGACAATCCCAATCTTCCTCTCATGGGTGATGGTCAATATTCTTGCCACAGCCGCTTTGAGCCCGCGGATTTTCCCAGGGTTGGAAGTCCTGCCCCCAGTTGCGAGCATGCCGCGCTCGGCATTGAGCTCCTTTTGGAACTCGAACAGCTTGGCTTTGAGCTCCGCGTCATTCATCTCGCGCAGCTTGTTTTTCCTTATTATTGCCATTTTCTCGACCTTTCAAATATCCTACCTTCTCTTCCTCATGGGTGCGCGCATAGGCGCCCTCCTCTTCGGGGGGGAAACCTGCCTTATTTCCTTCGGCTGCTCCTCCCTTGGGGTGGATGAGGTGATGTCTGCCGCCTGCGCAATCACCTTTGAAATCTCTATGTGCGCCCCTGCCTTCTTGTCCGGGAACACGGTTCCTGGAAGCACAATCCTGACCAGCACCCCTATCGCTCCCGACTTGGGGTAAGCGGTGACATGGGCCCTTGCCACCAACCGCGCAGGCTCGCCTGCCTTGGGAATATACCCTCCCATGACCCTGAATGATTTGCTCCTCCCTCCTTTGGCTGCGATTTTGCCTGAGGCGACTATTTCCGCGCCAAGCGCTCCAGCCCTCATGGCATCTCGCAGCGCCGCATGCAGGATAGCGCGTATCTTCTTGCCCATCTCAATGTATCGGCAGATCTTCTTCGCAACCAATCGCGGCTCGAGGTTCTGGTTGACCGACTCGACAACTGAAATTTGGGGATTGTCAATCTTGAAATTCTTCTGTATGGAATCGGTGAGGTCCTGGATGGATTTTCCACGCTTCCCAATCACTCGACCCGGGTTGGTGACCTCGACCGCAATCCTTGTGACCATGGGCGTGCGCTGGATGTCCAGGCGGGAAAACCCTGCCCTGTCCAGCTCGCCTTCCAGGTACTTGGACAGCCTGTAGCGGGTAATCGAGTCCTCGATGAACTTCTGCTCTGCCTTGGTTTTGTCAGTCATTGTCGTCACTTCCTAATCATGATTTTGCGGGAACTGCAGGCGCCTGCGCGGAAATCTTCGGCTTTGCCTCCTCCTTTGGCGGGGCTGCAGATGATTCTTTTGCAATGGCCTTCTTGCCCTGCACTTTCCTTTTAGCCTCATTGCCCGCCTTCTTCGCCTGCTCCTGCATCTCCTCTAGCACTATCTCCACGAACGCGGTTTCGTAATTGTGAACTATTCTCCTTCCCTTTGGGGACATTCTGGGATAAACGTCCTGCTTGTTTGCGATTATGTGCGCTATCCTGGTTGCCCCAAGCCCAAGCTTGTCCGAGTTTGCCTGCGCGTTTTTGAGCACGCCAAGCACAATCTTGACGGACTTTATCGGGAACCCTCCCTTCTTTCCCCCAAGCTCGCGGCGATGCCCCTTGCCCTTGTTGTGGCGGGCGAAGTAAATCGCCTTTTCCTTGACTGATGCAAGCTCGAGGAACTCAAGTGCGTCCTCCGTCGGCTTGCCCCTCACGTTTCGGCATACCTCGCAGAGGTCCTTGTAGGAAGCATTGGCTCCCTCTATCCTCGCGCGCGCAGTGCGCAAACTGTTTCTTTGCTGGTACGCATACCCTTCGGCGCGCATGGCCTTGGGCTTGCTTCCTGTTGCTGGTTTGATTGCCATGAATATCACTGCTTACTTGAGCGGGATGAACTTGGAGCCCCTGGTCGCCCCCACTCCAGGTCCAGAGTGAAGCACTCTGCCTGTGGTATGGGAGAAATCCCCGAGCCTGTAGCCAAGCTTGTCTATGGTAATAGTGACATTTTTCCATTCCTTTCCGTTGTGCACTGCGAAAGTGAGCCCCATCCAGTCCGGCACCACGACCGCCTCGCGGACCATGGTCCTGATGACCTTGGCTGGGTTCTTCTCCTTTATCAGCATCACCTTTTTCATCAGCTTGCGGACCTGTATGGACTTGTTGGAATTTGCCCGGCTAAGCGCGCGGCGTGCGCGGGAGGTGAGCAATGATAGCACCTGCTCGGATGAGAGGTTCATCACCTCTTCCTTGCTTTTTCCCCTGTATTTGTCAACTTTTGGCATATGAACTACCTCTATCTGCTGTTGTGCTCTGCGAGCTTGGCTTCCTCAACATGCGCCTTCTTGCGGCCTACCGAGCGGGCGGCAATGTGCCCGACCTTCCTTCCCGGGGGCGCATTGCGGGAGGTCATGCTGCCGCGGCCCTTGTGGTGCTGCTTCCCTCCGAACGGGTGGGTGTAAGCTGACATGTGGACTCCTCGGTTGACCGGCCACTTGCGGTTCTGTGCGTGCTTCTTGTAGAAGTTCACTCCGGCCTTCAACAGCGGCTTTTCAAGCCTGCCGCCTCCGCATACCACTCCCATCTGCGCCCGGCAGTTCCCGAGAAGGGAAAGCGTGTGGCGGGAGGGAAGCTTGACGAATACCATGTTCTTTTCCTTGGAGACCAGGGTGGCGTACGAGCCGGCTGCTCGGACAAGCTTGCCTCCGTCCCCTGGCGCAAGCTCGATATTGTAAAGCGGCGCCCCCTCGGGAATCTTCGAGAGCGGCAGGCAGTTGCCAAGCCCCGGCTTGGAGGCTGCCCCGGTGAAAACTTCCTTGCCGACATATGCGCCCTCAGGCGCAAGCATGAACGACAAGCTTCCGTCCTCGAACATGACCTGCATCAGAAGCGCGCCCCTGGCCGGGTCGTCTATGAACTGGACAACCTGCCCGCGGCGCATGCCGTTCCTCTCGGTGTCGTCGAACCTCATGTGGGACAGGTGTGCCTTGTAGCGGTGGGAGGGGGACTTGTAGGCTCCCGAACCCTTCCCTCGCCTCTGTTGCTTGAGTAATTTTCCCATTTATGGCACCTTAAACAATCTTGAGCTTTGCTGCAACGTCGTCCGCCTTGGAGCCGGGCGCAAGCTTCACATATGCGCGCTTTATCCCGGTCGGGGTGATAAGGGTGCGCACCTTGGCCACCTTCACCCCAAAGAGCTCCTCGACGTCCTTTTTCACGGATGCTTTGGTGGACATTTTCTCCACGGCAAAGGTGAGCGTGTTTTGGAATTCGATTAGCCCCACGGCCTTTTCATTGGTTATCGGGTAAAGGATGGAGGTCATAAAATCACAGTTTTGAAAGCTGCAAAAGCGCAGCTTCGGTGTATATTGCAAGCCTTCCGGCTTTTGCTCCTGGCGCCAGCTTTTCTACCGACAGGTTCTCTGCCGCAACCACGTCCACTCCTGGAATGTTGCGTGCGGCCTTGAGCACGGGCGCGTCCTTGCCAACTGCAATTATGGCCGACTTGGGGTAGACCTTGCCTCCTTTCCTTTTGCGCACGCCTGTCCGCATCTTCCCCTTTGAGGCTCGTGCAAGGTCCTCTCCAATTATCGTTGCAAGAGCCTTGTAAACCTGGGAGGTTTTGGAAATCGCCTCGAAGGAATTGTCCATGACTATCGGGAGCTGCACGTTCACCTTGTGGCCGCGCTTCTGCACAATCTCCTTGTGGCTTGTTGCCGCAATGGCGCTTCGCAGCGCAACGGCATATTCCTTCTTGTTAATCTGCTCAATTATTATCTTCTCCACATGCGGCGGGTGGGCTCGGCGCCCCTTCACTGCCGAGGGGATCCTCTTGACTTTTCCGAGCCTTCCCTTTGGGAGCACTTCGCGCGGGCGGATGGCGGTTCCCTTGTTCTTTCCAGAACCGAAGTCCTCCTTTCTTCCCCTGTAGCGGGCTGAGGTTTCCATTCCAGCGCGCGGGTCATTGCCCTTTGGCTGGTAATGGCGGGTCTGGTCGGAAATTGCCGCGCGGGAGATGAGGTCAAGCCTCACCTCGGCGCCAAACACGGCTGGCAGCTGGACCTCTCCAGACGCCTTCCCGTCCATCCCATATTTTGAAACTTTCATGAGCATCTACCTATTGTTTTGAGGCAACCGAAAGGAACCGTATCTGCGGCACCTTGGCAGCGGCATCTATCCTTATCGCCTTCCTGAAGCGTATAAGCCTCTTCTGTGGCCCAGCAAGAGAGCCTTTTACCAGCAAATAGTCGTTCCGAAGCACTCCGTAGTGCGTGAAGCCCCCAAGCGGGTTGATTTCCTCGGGCAGCCCCATCTTCATTATTCTCTTGTTTATCTCCGTCCTCTTGTGGTATCCCATCTGCCCCGCCATCGGCACGGTATAATGGACGTACCCCGGGTGCCAGGCGCCAAGGGAGCCGATGTGCCGCCGCTTTCCAGTCGCCTTGCGCCGCTGCACCGAGGTGCCGAAACGCTTTACCGTTCCCTGCCATCCCTTTCCCTTGGTAATCGCAATGGCATCCACGAATTCCCCTGGCTTGAAAACTTCAGAAACCTTGATTTCCTTCCCGAGAAGCGAGGATGCATATTCAAACTTTTCCGCCGCATCCTTGCCCCCCACCGCGATTTCCATCCTCTCAGGGGTTTTTTTTCCGAACGAGGCAAGGTCCGGGCGCGCGAATGCAAGGACAAAAACCTCGTCAACATCCGCTGCGGAGAATTTGCGGTCTTTTTTCTTTGAAATCCCGATGATGGAAAGCACTTTCTCATCCGGCACAAGCAGGTCTCCGACCACCTGCGAATTCTTGTAGCCGCGTATCCCGAAAATAGTCAGCGGCGGGCATTCCACCACAGTCGCCGAGGCGAACACCTCGGTTCCCTTGTTGGGCGATTCTGTGTCGTCGATATAAGTAAGATGGGTCATGCCGGCTTTGTACCCTGCGAATCCGCAAAGCCTTTTCTCT
>CAYSQN010000043.1:0-6149 GCA_964433305.1 Microcaldota archaeon
GAAAAACAGCGAAATTAACCATCGAGACCTGCGGCGGATGTGGCTCCCTTTGTCACCACCACCACATCCTCAACAGACTTTACGCTCTTGTAAAGGACAGACTTGTCCCTCAATATCCTCTTCGCTTCATCCTTTGAAACGGAATTGAGCGGCTCCATGGTGAGCCTGATGACTTCTCCCTTTTCAAGGTCCATCAATATTTCCTGCACGCGCCCCAAAAACTTGCCGCCATCCGTGTAGATGTCCATCCCATATATTTTCGAAACTTTTACGGTCATTAGAATCACCTTTGGTCTGCCTGCCCTCTCTTCACATTTCCAATTTAAAAAACTTCGCACCCTCCAAACCCACCAACGCCTGGGGTGCCGCTCCTGCAACTTAGCGCTGGCGGTGGGTGATGTACCGCCCCAGGGCATTCAAAAACTCACGGTGGGGGCCAGGCTGAAGCGCCGAGAGCTTCGATAGTGAACGGTCCACAATCCTCTGCGCTCGCTTCACCGCGGCATCAACCGCTCCGGATTGCTTCAACAGCGCAATGATCCTTCGCACATCCAAATCGCTCTTGCGCTTCTTCTTCAGGAGCCTCTCTAACCGCCTCCTTTTTTCCGGAGCCAGCCTCCTGAGGGCCCAAATGGTAATCAGCGTCCTCTTGCCCTCCTTTATGTCCCCACCAATCTCTTTCCTGTATTTTTTTTCATCCCCAACAATATTGAGTGCATCATCGATTATCTGGAATGCAACCCCCACACCCATCCCAAAATCATAAAGAGCCTTGGAGGTTTTTGGGGATGCCCCGCCCAAAAGCGCTCCAACCTCGCAGGAAGTGGCAATCAGCGCGCCTGTCTTCCCAGACACCACCGAGTAATATTGCTTCTCAGTAACGTTCCAATCATTCGAATTGTACCATCCAAGCTCAATCGCCTGTCCCTCCAGCACCTTGGTGAACCCGTCCAATAGCCTATGCTGGACAGCATTTTGGCGGTTGCCGGAAATCCCCAACGCCTCCCTCCAAACAAGCATGAATAGTCCGTCTCCGGCATTGAGCGCAAGGGGAATCCCATATTTTATGTGCAAGCACGGTTTGCCGCGCCTCAAAATCGAGTCATCTTCAATATCATCATGGATAAGGGTGAAGTTATGGAACATTTCTATCGCCACTGCCGCGTCAAGCGCCTGGCGCGGTTTCCCGCCAACCGCCTGGCAACAGGCAAGGCATAGTGCGGGCCGCAGCCGCTTTCCGGAAAGTTCCATGAACTGCGAGAGCAGCCCATAAACCTCAAAAGGGCGCTTTCCTGCCTGGAAAATCCGCCGCAGCCTTGCCTCAACCGGGCGGTTCGCAATTTCAATCCTCTTCTCAATGGATGCCATACAAACCAGCCGAATTGAGCGGTGAACTTTTATATCCTTCCCATATAAAGAAGCCTAAACGGGCCCATAGCTCAGCTTGGTAGAGCAGTGGACTCTTAGCTCCGCCTCAAAAGCGGATTGGGATATCCACGTGTCGTGGGTTCGAATGTCAGCCCAAGGGGGCATACTCCCTTAGTCCGACACCGTATTCGCCCGAGAGGGCGAATGCACTTCGAAACCTTGCGGTTTCGAAGACCGCCCAAACCCCACGGTTTGGTCTTGAAAATCCCACTGGGCCCGCTTTCATTCTTCTTTTCTACGGGCGTCCCAATGCCTTCAACCTCAAGCCACCCCTTCCTCAGGAAGCAGTGCCCTCTTTCTGTTTCTTTCCTTCGGCTGCAGCCTGGATGCAATTGGGCGCAAGATTCTGGTCCTTCACCTTCTTGCAAAGGTCTAGGTTTCCGGTCGCCCCGGCAACCGCAATGTAGCAGTCATCAGAGTAAACTGTCAAGTTCCCGCAAAGCTGCTCATCCTCGGTCACCTGGGCCACAATCATGTAACAGCGCTCAGCTTCTTCCTTAGTGGTTATCAGCTTGCAGATTTCTGGGTTTTTGGTGGAGTAAGCCAATCCCTTAAGGCAGCTGTGGATCTCTCCCTTGCTTGGCTGGGATAGGCAGGATGCCTTTTCACTAAAGTCGGTTTTGGAGTCCTGGTAAAACCTGATGAACGATTCCGCCGGCACTATCTCGCCAGGCTTTGCCGTGATATTGCCAGCCTCGGGAGTCGCCACAGTGTATTCCATCCCAAACGAATATGGCAAAAGGTTCTCCCTATAGGTGGTCATGCTCTTGACCACCAATCCGGTCCGCTTGTCTATCCACTGGGTCACTTTCCAATCCTCAATGCTGTAAAGCGACGGGTCATTGGGCGGCACCCCAATCTCCTTGAGGGTCTGCACTGTAAGGTTCTTGTAGTCCAATGTATAGGTTATCTTTCTGGTGTCAAATGAGCCGAATTTCTCACTAACCGGCTCGCCGTAAAACTTTATCGCATGCGCTTCAATGTGCTGCTCAATCTGCCTTTTCTGTTCAAGCGAAGCCTTAGGGTTCAGCCTCCAAACCCTAAGGCTGTTGGCGATTCCCTGTATCTGGCTGTCGTTTCCAGTCATGGCGCACAGCGTCTTTGCGCCGTATGACAAACAAACCACATCGGTCCTGTTGTCACTTCCAAAAAACCCCTCATTGCCTCCAAACTCCTCCCCAATCCTCACATAGCTATCTGCTCCGTTTTTTATGATGGTAAACCGGCTTTTTGCGCCGTTTTCAATGCTGGTGAAATCCAGGTGGTAATTTTGCATTGCCGCCTGGGCGTCAAACGATTCCAAAAGCAGCTTGGCAGAAGCGGCTGATGGCTGCTGCGGCAGCTGCACAGGCGCTTGCTGCACCGAAGTGCCACTCCCTTGGGAAAAATACATGGCTCCGGCAACCACCAGCAACACAGCTACGGCTGCCAAACCGGCCATTTTAATGTCAAATCCGCTTTCCTGTTTTTTTTCCTTTGCCACAACACCACCCACCAAGCATCTATCCTATCGCCTCATTTGGAGAGCCGAAGCATTTTAAGTCCTTCTAATTCGTTTGGCTCTTCCAGCCAACTGCTCAAAAACACCAAATTCCCACACGCCCAGCCTAAGCATAAAACAAGTACATCCCAACCCAGCTTCCAACCCATCAAACAACACGGCACCCCCTAACAGCCAAAGCCAACAACTCTTCCCCACCCCCAACTACCGCCCAGCCACTATTTTTATCACATCTCCGTCCAAAAGAACATGGTCCGCCCCCACTCTGATGCGCTTTTTTACATCCACTGCCCCGATGAACCTGCCTGCCAAATCTGTGTGTACCATGCCTGCAAGCTGCTGCGCGGTTGTTCCCTGAGGCACCAAAAACGCATCAGGCAGCACCTCTCCCTTGTGATTAGAAAATCGATGCTCATCCTCGACCGGATAAACCACGATGCCGCGCAGTTTTTTGCGCACCACGTCATCAATGCACTGCTGCACCCCGCTGCCATTATTCAGCTTTAACAGGTTTCGCATCCTTTCCAACGCTTCCTGCTGCCTTTCATCCGGCGAGCCTATTACCTCAAAATCAGCGCTCCCTGGCAAATACCTAATCACTCCCGCAGCCTGTGCTTTCCTCAGGGCAAGCTCAACGGCAGCGCTGACGGCAAATACCGAATGCCTCGCGCCCGCTTCCCGAACCTTCTTGAAGTTTTCCATCGCGCCTTGCGCGTCTATTTTATTGAATGCCACGGTTATCATCATGCGCTTGGCAAGAATGGCCATGGAAAGGCGGAATGCCCCCTCCTCATCGGGCGCGCCTTCAGCCACATCCAATCCGCATTGCTGTGCGCAGGAAACCAGCAAATCGTAGCTCACCTTAAGCCCGCTAAGCCTCTTTGCAAGCTCAGCAGCCCCGCCCCCCGCCGCCTTGTTCCCGCTGCGAAGCATGATCTCCGCCATCCAGCGCGCCAGCTCCTCTTCAAGGAAATCCACTTCCGAGAGCGGGTCGCAGCCAACACAGGCATTGCCCTGCAGGTCCGTCCTGCCTGTCCCATCCACCACCTGTATAAGCGCATCGGCCTCGCGAATGCTGTCCAGGAATCGGTTGCCCAGCCCCTTTCCCTTATGGGCATCAGGCACCAGGCCCGGCACATCCACGATTCCGACCGGCACCAGCCTCACCCCATCCACGCACTTGCTGTTTTTCGGGTGGCACCCCTTGAGCCCCAACACAACATGCGGGCACTGGCTGCTCAGGTACGTCACCGCTTTGGACGGGGTTATGGTGGTGAATGGGTAATTCGCAATGGCGGCGTCCACCAATGTGGCTGCTGAAAAGAAGGTGCTTTTTCCCTTGTTCGGGGCGCCAACCACACCAATCAACATGGCTAAAATTTGCTCTTCAAGCTATATAAACCCAAACTGGCACTAAAAACACATGCTTTTATCCTCGGCAAAACCCGCATCCGCAAAGGAGCTCATAGGCAACCCTGACGCTTTCGGGCAGGCGGTGGAATGGGCGCAGTCCTGGCAGGAAGGCAAAAGGCCGCTTCCCCTTCTGGTTTGCGGCCCCCCCGGGACTGGAAAAACCGCCCTGGCATCCGCACTGGCAAGCCAATTCGGATGGGAACTGTTTGAATTTTCAGCAGCCGACCTGCGAGATTCGCAATCGGTGGAGCGCATCCTTGCCGCAGCCGCTTCCAACTCCTCGGTTTTCGGCTCGCGCAGGCTAATCCTGATAGATGATGTAGATTCGCTTTCCGGGAGGGAAGACCGCGGGGGGGCGGCGGCCATCAGCCAGGTGCTGCAATCCTCGCGCCAGCCGATAATGCTCACTGCGCTTGACCACTACGACCGCAAGCTTTCCACCATCCGCACCCACTGCACCCACCTGCAGCTGCGCCGCCCCACCATGCTTTCCATCGCCAAGCTTCTTCGCAGCCTTGCATCCGCAAACAGCATCGAGGTTTCCAACGAACAGATAAATGAAATAGCCAAGCTCGCCTCAGGGGACGTGAGGGCGGCGGTAAACGACTTGCAGGGGAAAAACCCCTCAAGTTTCCGCGACCGCGGGCAAAGCGTTTTTGACGCTGTGCGCACCATCCTCAAATCCACCTCCTATAAGGAAGCGCGCGGCGCCGCGTCCTCCTCGGATGCGGATCACGACACTCTGAAGCTTTGGGTGGCGCACAACATCCCAATGGAATACGAACAGCCATTTGACATCTCCGAAGCCTACAATTTCCTCTCCCGCGCCGACATTTTCGACGGCCGCATCCGCAGGAACCAGCACTACGGCTACCTGTGCTACTCAATCGACCTGCTCTGTGCCGGCGTGGCGGTTGCCAAAGCCGAAAAATACCACAAGTTCACCCCGCTTTCCTTCCCAGACTACCTGCGCCAGATGGGCTCAAGCAAGGGGAGCCGTGCCAGCCGCACTGCAGTGCTGAGGAAAATCTCCCAATTGTGCCACTGTTCATTATCCCAATCCCAGCTCTACCTGCCGATGCTCAACTCCATGTTTTGCCTGGACGCATCCAAAGCCGCCGAGACGTTCTCCCTTGCGCCGGAGGAAGCGGAATTTTTCACCCAGCTGCCTGTCGCAAAGAAAGCCAAGAAGGCCACACGCAAGAAAAAAACCGAAACAAGCTGAAACCACCCTACACTGCTGCGGCAGCGCAAGTTCCTGGGGCCCAAACAGGTGCAGGCACAGAGAACTGGGGGGCAAAGGGTACAATAATAAACGGACAAATGGGAGTGATGCGAATGCTCAAGCCAATAAAAAACAAAAAAGGCAGCTTTGAAGAAAGCGACCCTGTTTTGGCAGAAAAACTGCACGAAGAGGGGTTCGGCTTCGACGACCGCAGCCTTTCCGGGCTTGAGGCAGGCTGCCTTCTTGCGGCAAACAAGGCAAAACTGCACAAAGGCAACCTCGCCACCCTGCTCTCGTCCGAAAAGAAAAAAGACAAAAATTTCCAATTCGCGCTAGCGGCATACTCGCGCATCCGCTCCACTGGCAGGATGGCGCGCCCGTTTTCTGCAGGTGGCAAGTACCTTCGGGTGTATTCGCCCGGGCTGGGCCGCGAAGAGGAACGCCCCTCGCAGCTGCTGTGCCTGCTGCCGGGCAAGCCCCCATCTCCACAAACACTGGAAAAGGAAGTGGAGATTGCGCACCTCGCGCGCCTTGACCTCATAATCGCCTGCGGCACTGAAAAGGAAATAAAGTTCTACAAAA
>CAYSQN010000044.1:0-6062 GCA_964433305.1 Microcaldota archaeon
CATGCTCTCGGACATTGAAAAGGAAACGGTTGACTTCGCCCCAAACTTCGACGCCACCCTCAAGGAGCCTCTTGTTCTCCCCTCAAAAGTGCCCAACCTGATGGTGAACGGCTCCTCTGGCATTGCGGTTGGCATGGCGACCAACATACCCCCCCACAATCTCTCCGAAACCGTGGATGCTCTCGTTGCGCTCATTGATAACCCCCAAGCAAGCATTGAGGCGCTCATGGCGCATGTGCTGGGGCCAGACTTCCCGACCGGCGGATTTATCGTTGGAAGGCGGGGGATACATGAGGCGTTTGCAAATGGCAGAGGCATTATCCGGGTAAGGGGCAAGGCAGAAATTGTCCCTGCAACCAAGGATAAGAAGCCGCACATCATAATTTCCGAGCTTCCCTACCAGGTTAACAAAGCCGAGCTTGTAAAAACGATAGCCGAGCTTGCGCGCGACAAGAAGCTTGAGGGGATAGCAGACATTGCCGACCGCTCGGACAGGGAAGGCATGCACGTTTACATCGAGCTCAAGCGGGACGCCAATGCCGATGTGGTGCTCAACCAGCTCTATGCCCACACCCAGCTTGAGACCACATTCGGCATCAACAGCCTCGCCCTGGTGAATAACGAGCCCAAGGTGCTCTCCCTCCCCGAGCTTCTGCGCGAATTCCTCAACCACCGGTTGGTGGTGGTGAGGCGCCGCTGCAATTTCGAGCTCAGCGTTGCCAAGGACAGAAAGCACATCGTCGAGGGCCTGCTTATCGCGCTTGACAGGATTGACGCAATCATAAAGGTGGTGAAGACCGCCAAGGAGCCCCGCGCTGAGCTGATGGGCGCTTTCAAGCTCTCAGAAAAGCAAGCCGAAGCCATCCTCGAGATGAAGATAAGGAAACTCACCGCACTTGAATCCGGCAAGCTCAAGGACGAGGATGTGGAGCTGGGCAAGGCCATTGCGCACCTAATCGGCGTGCTTGCGGATGAAAAGAAAATATATGGGATGATCCGGCAGGAGCTCCTCGAAGTCAGGCAAAAGTACGGGGATGCAAGAAGGACGCAAATCATCGAAGACGACGGGGAAGTGGAACTGGAAGACCTCATTGCGGAAGAGGAAGTGGCAGTCATCATCACGCAGGACGATTACATCAAGCGCGTGCCGCTCAGCGAATACCGGGCGCAGCGCAGGGGAGGCAAGGGCGTAATTGGCTCGGAAACAAAAGAGCAGGACCAGATAAAGGACATCATAATCGCCTCCACCCACGACTACCTCCTCTTTTTCACAGGCAAAGGCATGGTCCACTGGCTCAAAGTTTACAGGATTCCATCCAGCGGCCGCTATGCCATGGGCAAGGCAATTGTCAATTTGCTGCAGCTTGAAGGCGAGAAAATCGCCTCATGGGTGAAGACGCGCGACTTTTCCGACAAGGAATACCTGCTCATGCTCACCAAGAAAGGCATTGTGAAGCGAAGCAGCATGGCGGACTACTCCCGCCCAAGGAACGGGGGCATCATCGCAGTCACCCTCAAGGAAGGCGACGCGCTCATCGACGCCAAGAAAACTGACGGCAAGCGCGAGATAATCATCGCCACCTCGCAGGGGCTTGCCATCCGCTTCAAGGAAGATGAGGTGCGCGAGATTGGAAGGACCGGGCAGGGAGTCATCGGCATCCGCCTTGAGGACAAGGACAACGTGGTCGGCATGGCCCTTGATGAATGTGAAACACTGCTTACCGCAACTGAAAACGGATACGGCAAGCGTACGGACATTTCCGAGTACCGCCTGCAGTCGCGCGGCGGCAAGGGAGTCATCAACATCAAAACCCACGGCAGGAACGGTCCGGTGGTGGGCATTGTGGCGGTAAAGGACTCCGACCAGCTGCTGCTTGTTTCATCTTCAGGAAAGATGATTCGCCTGTACGTGAAGGACATTTCAGTGATTGGCAGGAACACGGGGGGCGTTACTCTCATGAAGCTTGAGGAAAAGGAGAAAGTGGTGGCGCTTGAGAAACTGCCATCCGATGAAAACGGTTCTGGCGCAAACGGGGAAGGGGGCAAAGAGCCCCCAAAAGACGGCAAAGGCGCTCCTGCAGATGGGGATAAAGGCAGCTCCAAGCCCCCATCCGTGCCCCCAAAAAAGCCGGAAGAAGGAAAGAAAAGCCCCGACAGCGGGATTGAGCCGATAATTTTCGCTTAATATTTTCCGCCTGCCCCATCGCTGCATCCTACAGCTAATTGCCTATTATTTCCCTGAAGAAAGCCACTGGGGGGAATGTTTTTGCTTTTTCTGCGTAGAAAAAGAAGCCAGCAGTGAAGATTATGCTGGCAAGGAAGGTAAGGATAGCGACAAGCCCCAGCCCTGCTTTTGGAATGGGCGGCACGGTGCCCCAAAAGTAGTCAGAAATGTCATTAAGCAAAAACCATGCAAGAACAACAAGAATGAAGGGGAAGGCGAGTTTCTTTTTTGGAAGAAGAGCCGCACCAAGAAGCGCCATTCCCGTATGCCCAATTATGAAGATTAGCGTTATTGGAAGGGAATTGAACACAGAATAGGCATTCCAATGGAAGAGAAGCACTGCAACCGTCCAAATCCCGTACTTGAACATGCCCAAGGCTACAATGAAAGAGTAGGCGGTTGAGCGTACCATGCCAAGCAGTATGGGGATGGTAAGCAGGGCATACATCGGGCAGTCTGGGACAAAAACGAGCAAGGCTGGCGTGGTGGCAAGAAGCTGATCCCAGTAATACCAAAATCCCACTGCCGCTGCCGCCACTAATAGAAGCAACAGAAGGTTGAACAGCGGCCTGCGCTTGCTTTCTTCCACTCCCTCAGCCTTCCTCCCCGCCACTTTTCAGCCTCCTTGCAGGCACTCCCCCCCAAGTTTGGCCTGCGGGTATGTCGCAATTGACCAGGGTCATTGCGGAAATCGAAGCCCCATCGCCTATTTTTATTCCAGGCAGTATGGTGCAGTTCGCCCCAACCATCACACCATTGCCTATCTCCACCTTGCCTGTCCGGTACTCCCCCTGAAGGAGCTCGTGGGCAAGAATGACCGAATTGTAGCCAATCAAAGTGTTCGCGCCTATCTCGATCAGCTCTGGCCAGAAAATATCCATCACCGCCCCCAATCCGAAGGTGGCGCCCTCCCCAACTTTCGCCCCGCAAAGGCGGTAGAGCGCATTCTTGAGCCTGGTGGAGGGCAGGAAACGGGCAGAATAAATGAGCACGAAGCGCGCGGCGGTGGCAAGGGGATGCTTCACCCTCCACCAAAGCCTCATGGAGTTGCCCTTCACTTTATGGACTATCAAGCGCCTCATGGAACGATTTGGCATGGCCTAATTAAATATTATCCTTCAAAAGGTGGTTTGGTGGTTGGATGGCGTATGAAGTTTGCTTCGGAGCCGCCGTGGTCGGCATTGTAATCGCAATTCTGATGACGGTAAGAATGATTTACCAGTATGAAAAAGGCATAATGTTCCGGCTGGGGAAGTACGTGGGCGATCGCGACCCTGGCATCGTCATTGTCATTCCCATCATAGATGAGCTTCGCAAAGTGGACATGAGGATATTGACCTCCGACATCCCCAAGCAGTCGGTCATGACCAAGGACAACGTCCCGGTATCCGTCAATGGGGTGTTGTACTTCAAGGTAGTCCGCCCCGAAGATGCGGTCATCAAGGTGCAGAATTACGAATATGCAATGAGCCAATACGCCCAGACCGCGCTTCGTGACGTGGTTGGCGCCATGTCGCTGGACGATGTGCTCTCCGAGAGGCAGGCAATCGGGGAGAAAATACGCAGCGTGGTGGATGAGGGCACCAAGAACTGGGGGCTGGATGTCACCGACATCAAGCTTCAGGATGTGGAAGTTCCGGATGACCTCAAGCGCATGATGAGCAGGCAGGCGTCAGCAGAGCGGGAGAAGCGCGCCACCATCATCAAGGCGGAAGGGGACAAGATTGCGGCTGTGAACCTTGCGGCTGCTGCAAAGACCATGAACGAGATACCAGGCGCCATGCAGTTGCGCGCGCTTCAGACCATTGACGGGCTTGGGCCAACCCCTTCAAACACGGTGATAATCCCATTCCCGCTTGAGCTTCTGGACGGTTTCAGGGGCATGGCCGAGGGATTCAAGGAGATGAAGGAAGCCAAGAAAAAGTAGTGGTTTGTTCGCTTTCTCTTCCTTTTTTAATCCAGCCTTCTTTTTCTCCTTTCTTTTACTTCAGCTTTGTTTTTTACTTTGATTTTTTCCCCTCTCTTTCACTTCAAGTCAGCTGAAAGGATGGAGGAGAGCTCCTCGGCAAGAGCCTTGTATTCCTTTTTCTTTTCGTCGCCCAAAGGGACGGCTTGTCTTCGCATTTTTGCAATAATAATCCTATAGTGCTTTATTGTTCCCATCAATAGCACGTCGGTTTGCGGCTTGGCGCAGTTGACCGTCCACTGCGAGACCGTGGCATCCCCGCCAAGCGAGAGCATCTCTTGCTTGAGGATGTTTGCCACCGCATTTCTCACATTGTGCAGCCTGACAGTGCGGAAAACCGCCTTGTCCCGCATTATGCGCACGCACTCCTCGCAGACGCCGATGCCTTCTATCTCCTTTGCCGCATCCCGCACGGTGTCCAGTTTCATCAGTTTGGCATCGTACATGGGCGCCACTCTCTTCACGTTCGCATCTTTCCTATTGCCTGATACCCTCTAAGCCTTTTGTGCGAAGAGTACATATCGGCGGTCAAATGCGACCATTCCGGACTTGGCAATAGCCTCCACTCTGGAAAGCACGGTGTTGAACGCCACGTATGACACGCTTATGCCAGCTGCGAACATCAGCCTCTCAAACGCCACTATGGGTATGAGCGCCACCCAGAATGCCGGAGTGGTGGGCAGGAGGTAAAGCCAGTCAATGCCGCCAATCGCGTGCGCGCTGAAAGTGGCGCCAAGCGAGCGGAGGAACAGGTTTTCAGGAAGCAGAAGCACTACTGCAGGTATCGCCCAGTAAAGCGCGTAGTACCAAGCCTGCGCTCCCACTGGGTGGAGCATGAAAAGCGCCATGCATACAAGGGGAACCGCCGCCTGCACTAGTTTTCCCTTGCCATATTTCGCAAAGTAAAACGCCGCAAAGAGCATGGGCGCAAGCCTAAGGATGTTAAGAAGCTCAACAGACTTGCCAGTCCAGATGAATGAAACTATCTGGGCAAGCAAAACCGTAAGCACTCCCGCGCCTGCCCCGAGGAAGCCGCCTGCAATCGGCCCTATGAACTGGAAGAAAGTGAATGCCTGGTTGGGCGCGCCTAGCGCAGAGGAGAAATTAATCTGGCTTGCCAACACTGCGATGGCGCTGAAAAGCCCAAGGAAGAGGAGTCCTTTGGCTGAGAGCACGTTTTCTATCTTCATCTTCCCACCTCACCCTAATACAATATCCATGCCATGCGGAACCCCGCAAAAGACGTTTTTACTATATCGCGAACATGCATTTAAAACGATATGGGGGGTCAATCGGTTTTGCTGCCTGTTTCTTCCATGAGCGCTTGATAATACTTTTCCAGGTAGTGCCCAAATCTGGTATTGAGGATGCGCAAAATCCGCTTGTTGAGCTTCTGCAGCATATACTTTTCAACTTCTTCCGTTTCCCTCTCAAGGTTAGGGTATTCCTTCTTCATGGCTTCGGAAAACTTCCCGTGCGATGGGTCGGCTTCTCCGGTTTCAGGCCTGCCGCCCTCCTTGCTTTTGCCATTTTCACTCAATCCGAGCGGAAGCGACCTGCCTATCCTATTGGTGAGTATTCCGCTGTCCCAATTCTCCCCGATTAAGGTGGAAAGGAAATGCCCGCTTTCCATGTTTCCCTCCCTGAGAGCCTTCTGGACTTTGCTGAAGTTTTCATTGTCCATGTTCGCCCCGTCGTAAACCTTCCGGTAAATTGCCCCCAGGTCATCTTCCTCCCTCAGCCCGGGTATAACGGAGTGCATTGGCATTTTTTTGCCGTAAAGTTCCTCGTCCATTGGGATGTCCGGCTTTTTTGAGCTCTCAAGCTCAAATCCTGTTTCGAATGGCAGCCCCCCGAATACTTCGAATTTCT
>CAYSQN010000045.1:0-6044 GCA_964433305.1 Microcaldota archaeon
ATGGGCAGGTCAGGCTTTGACCTGGCAACCGACGTCTACGAAGAAGGCGGGAATGTTGTTGTGAAGATGAACGCCCCCGGCTTCCAGGGCGATGGGATGGACATATCCTTTGAAGGCAATTACCTGAAAGTATCTGGTCAGAGGAAAGAGGAGAAAGAGGACAAGCAAAAAAACTACTACTGCAAGGAAATCCACTCCGGCTCCTTTGAAAGGATGGTGCGCCTGCCCTCAAGTGTGAAGGCAGACAAGGCAGAGGCAGAATACAAGGATGGCGTGCTGAAAATCACCATTCCGAAGGAAGAGCCAAAAGGGACCAAAGTAAAAGTCAAGGTGAAAGGCTAACTACACCTTTTCTTTTTTTTCTTATCGATTTGGGCGTAAGTTTTCTTGACTATGTGCATTTTCGTTCTGACGAAAATGCATCAGACACAGAACCGCAGTTCTGTGCTGAACGCCCGTTTGAGGGCAATTCGCTATTAGTTCGACTTTAAGACGTAAAAGAAGCTGAAAAAGAAGCAATTTTCGCCCCAACCGGGATGGAGCACGCAACGCGTGCGACAGATTTGGAGCAGCAGCTCCAAACGGTTGGGCGGCGAGCAGCAGCGAGACGCCCCAACCGGGATTCGAACCCGGGTCGCCAGATTGACAATCTGGAATGCTAACCACTACACCATTGAGGCTCTAATTTCAAATATTAAGATGGGAATGTCCCGCCAGTGTGATTTGTTCGAGGGGAGAAGGTTATTATCCTATCCCCCAACCCGCCGGGGTTTGGGCGGTGCCGTACTAAGGGATCGCAAGAGTGCGAAGCACTTTGCGACGAAGTGGAACGGCGGACCGTTCCACGACGCGAGCCCCTTGGGCTGGCATTTGAACACACAACATCTTGATAACTGCCGACACAATCGCCGGATGCCGAGACTGCTCTCCTACAGCCAAGCGCTCTACCAGGTTGAGCTATGGCGGGGCAACATTCCCATCTCGTTGTACATTGACGGCAAATGTTTAATAAGGATTTTTATCCCCCCGCAGGCGGGCAATGGCATAAAAACCGCGCCCTCGCAGCATTTTCATGCTCAAGGCGGTAGTTTTCGACATGGACGGCGTCATCTACCGCGGGAACAGTGCCATTCCAGGAGTGCCAGAAGAAATAAATCGCCTCCAAAGAGTGCTGAAAGTCCTCTTCCTCACCAACAACGCCACCAAAAGCAGGCAGGATTTCGTGCGCCACCTCTCACTTTTCGGAATAAGGGCGAATAAAAAAGACATCATGACCTCCTCGTACGGCACCGCACGCTTTATTTCTGACAATTACGGCAAAGGCAAGAGGATTTTCTTAGTGGGAGAACAAGGCATGCATGACGAGCTTGTGCTGCAGGCAAGGGCAAACGTGGTGGAGGGGCAAGGGGCGGATTTGGTGGTGGCAGGCCTGGACAGGCACATAAATTATGCAAAGCTCAAGGGAGCAGTGCAAAACATTCTCGCAGGGGCAAAGTTCATCCTTGCCAATGCTGACCCTACTTACCCGACAGAGGATGGCGTTTCACCAGGAAGCGGGGCAATTGCAGCCTCCATAATTTACGCCGCGGGAAAGCAGCCCGACGTAATCATAGGCAAGCCCTCCACTTACCTGATAGATGAACTGCTCGCAGAGCACAAGCTCAAGCCAAAAGATACAGTTTTCGTGGGCGACAGGCTGGAAATAGACATAGCAATGGCAAACAAGGCAGGAATGAAGTCGGTGCTGGTGCTAAGCGGAATTGCAAAACGGCAAGACGTAGCAAAGGCACCAAAAAGCCATCGCCCAAAGCTTGTCTTGCACTCAGCCGCAGAAGTTGGGAAGGCACTCGGCATCTAACTGCTTCCCCTGATTGTTGTTATGAAAAATTAACAAATGTGTATGTTTATAAGCCTTTTCCACCCTAAATAAATAGGTATTCCCATGACTTTCAAAAGCGCAACCAAAGAGAAATTCCAGCACGCAAAGGAAGCCTTCTCCAACATTAAATTTGGAACCAAAGAACAGCGGAGCGAATTTTATTCCAAGGCCCTTTCCGGCTCAAAAAAGCTTGCCAACAAGGGCGCGATGGCTGTCGCTGGCATCTCTGCGCTATATTATGGGGGAAGCTCAATCTATCACATGTACAAACTCGACCAAACATTCCTCCAGGCGCAAAAAAGCGCTTCCAAGGACTCATTCTCTGAGCTGAACTGGATAGCTTCGGCGATATCCAACAACCCCTATCTGGCTGTGGGGGGGGTTGTTCTTTACAGGCAGGCAAATAAGATGTCAAAATGGTTCTCAGAGCGAAAAACCGCGGCCAAGAATGAAACGAAGGGGGAAAAGCTCCTTTACTACGCAAGCTGTGCAATGGGCGTGCCAAAAGCAGCTGTCAATATCTCAATGAGGAATGCCTTTCCCTCCTCCATACTGCTTTATTCCACAGGCATAATCTCCAAAACCAAGGCGGATAGCCTTCAGGTGGCGGCTGAAAGCCTCAAAGCCGCATTTGATTCCGCAAACCAGGCAGCCTGGAAAATAGTCGGGGAGCTGGGGGTGTGGATTTACGAGCACCCGGTGGCCCTCACGCTTATCATTCTCGGATATTCCGGGCTAAACTACGCCAAGAAGAAATTCGACATCTGGGCGGATAAGCAAAGGGAAAAGCAAAGCATTTAGATTTCCAACTCAATACTTGAACAAGTCCCTTACTGCCTGCTCCACGTTCTCCTTGGTTTGCTTCTCAGTCGCTTCTTCAGCAATCGCGCTCGCAGGGTCTCCCATGGAGGAAACTGAAGGCAAAGAAGGGGAGCTAGGCGCAGCAAGCATGGAAGAAATGCTGACAGTTATGCTAGCACCGCAAGAAGGGCAGCGCGCGGAGACAGTGATGTCCTCCACATTCATCTCAGAGGAAAAGTCAAACGAGTTGTTCGCGCCGCACTTGCAGGGGACGTACTTCTTGAGCGAGACCATAATACCGCCTCCGACACAGCCGCCTCCTCTTATCGTGGCGAGGGGCGGTATGTGCACCACCAAACAAACAACGACAAGACGCTTAATAATCTTATTCAACGGTGACCGATTTTGCAAGGTTGCGCGGCTTGTCCGGGTCCCTGCCCATCTTCACCGCCATGTAATAGGCAAGCAGCTGAAGGGGGACGGAATAGATTATGGGGATGGCGTTCTCCTCGATTTTTGGCATGGCAAAGCTGATGGCTCCCTTGGAAAGCGCTTCCTCCGAGTCGGACAGCACAACCATTGTCGCCCCCCTCGCCTTGCACTCCTGTATGTTGGAAATTATCTTGGGAAGCGAGGGGCCGGATGGGGCAAGTGCAACCACGATGACATCCTTCTCAAGAAGCGAAAGCGGCCCGTGCTTGAGCTCCCCTGCGGCATAAGCTTCGGCATGCAAATACGTTATCTCCTTGAGCTTGAGCGCTCCTTCAAGCGCGGCAGGGTAGGAAAGCGAGCGGCCGATGAAGAAAAAGTCATGGTGCGCCACGAGCTTGGAGGCTATTTTCTCCACCTCGCTGCAGCGCTCAAGCAGCTTGTCCATCTGCTCGGAAAGCGCGGCAAAGCCTTCAAGCTCGCCTTTCTTTCCCCCAAGGGTGAGGGCGAGCTTGAGAAGAACTGCAATCTGGCAGGTGAAAGATTTGGTGGCAACCACCGCAATCTCGGGGCCTGCGCCTATCACCACGTGCGCGTCCGCCTGCCGGTAAAGCGAGCTTCCCACAACATTAGTTATCCCGATTATTTTCGCTCCCGACTGCTTTGCAAGCTTTACTGCCGAAAGCGTGTCGGCGGTTTCTCCGGACTGGCTTATCGCCAAAACTATCTTCTCCTTGCCCGTTCTCCAGTATTGGAATTCCGAGCCTATTGCCACGTCGCAATAAACCCCCAATCTCGACTGCATCAAAGACTTGAAGACAAGCCCGGCGTAATAGGAGGTGCCGCAGGCGATTATCGTAAGGTGGCTGTGCCCGGCAAGCAAGGAGCTGGCCTTGGAAACATCCGCGGCAAAAGCCTCCCTGATTTTCCCCTCCTGCTCGAATATTTCCTTGAGCATGAAATGCTCGAATCCCTCCTTCTGCGCCATCTGCGCGGTCCAGGTTATCTCATGCACCTTGCGCTTCGCCTTTTTGCCATCCGAGTAAATTTCATAGCCATCTTCCGTCACTTTTGCCCTGTCCCCATCTTCAAGATAAACGGCTTTTTTCGTATACTCCAGCAGGGCAGGCACGTCGCTTGCCACAAGCATTTCCTTTTTTCCAATGCCAAGCACAAGGGGCGGGCCGTTCCTTGATAGGTGAATAGCTTTCTCGCCCTCCCTCATCACCACGAGCGACCAGGAGCCTTTCAGGCGCGACACTGCGGCGGCAAAAGCCTCTCCAAATTCCTTGTGCCCTTTTCCCTCCTCCTCTATCAGGTGCGCCACGAGCTCGGTGTCGGTTTCGGATTCCAACTTGTGGCCCGATGCCAGCAACTTTCCCCTAAGCTCGTCAAAATTCTCAATCATCCCGTTGTGTATTACGAATATCTTCCCCGAGCAGTCGGTGTGCGGATGCGCATTCTGCTGCGTCACCCCGCCATGCGTTGCCCATCTGGTGTGCCCAATCCCCATCTTCCCTTCCAGCTGCAAAAAGTTTTTCCGCGAATGGATGTCATCGAGCCTTCCGGCATCCTTGATGAATTCTATCCCCCTGTCCATGGTGGCAATCCCCGCGGAGTCGTAGCCGCGGTACTCGAGCTTGCGCAGCCCCGAAAGTATCACCTCTGAGGCTTTCCTAAAGCCAACGTATCCGATTATGCCGCACATGAAAATTCCCGTCCCCCTAAATTTTTTCGCCCAGCGCGAAAGTCCTCTTGACTGCAGTTATCCTTATCCTCGCCTTTTCCCCAACTGCCCCGCCTGCCACGAAAATCACAAACCCCTCGACGTGCGCAATCCCGTCCCCCCTAGCGCTTTTGGCGTCAATGGTGACGGCGTACTCTTTCCCCTCCTCAACAGGCCTGCCGATTCCATCCATCTCCTCGACCTCCCAACTCCGCTGTGATTATGCTCCGCCAGTCCATGCGGCTGCCCTGCGCAATCCATCTGCCACAGCGCCCCAGCAGTAGTGCACAGAAGCGTTTAATAAAAGCTCATGTTTTTGGCAAGGAGCCGCGTTCTCTTACTTTTTAGCGGAAAGGCCGGCTGTTGCGCCGCAGCCTCATCAGCGAGGACTTGCCACCGATTTTGGACCAGAGGCTCCCGTACGCGTACTCAAAGTCGTCCGTGGAAAGCGCGGCCCTCATGTCCGCTTCAATGAGCACCGCAGGGTAAGCGTAGCTTTTGTGCTGGCAGGAAAGGGAATGGATGAACGAGGCTATCTCCCCGAATGTTTTTTGCCCTGACAAAAATTCCACCCGCAGCGGCCGGTCGTCCCTGACAGGCTTTAAGTAAAATGAAAGTATCTTCTCGGACCAGCCCCCAAGGTCCTTGAGTATCTGGTGCTTGGAGGGGGCGGAGGAATAAGAGAATGCGCAGGTCCTCTCGCCTTCAGCGAGCAAAAAGTGGAGGAAGTTGCTGTCAGTGGTGTGCAGCAGGCCAGGCTCGTTTTGCGCGTGCTTCCCGACAATTTCGATGAACCTTTTGCTTCGCGAGTCCTTGATGACTCCTGCAAGGGTGCAGCCAGAATTCCAAGCCTTCTCATAAAGGCTTTTGTACGCCCCCACCACCTCCTGGTAAAGGGGGTGCATTTCCGAGTCTTCGGGCGGCTTGTCTGAAAGCAGCGGGGCAATGGACCCGTCAAGCAGCATGCAATCCGGGTTCTCCTTCTCGATTATCTGCGCAGCGCAGGTGAGCTCCACCTTGAGCCGGAAAAGCGACTTATGCCAAACCACATCGTGGGAATCAAGCCCCGATCTCACATCATAGGCAAGGGGCGGTATCGCCGAGGGGAAGTACAAGTGCGACGAGGGTTTTGACCCATTGTAATCAAACACCACCCCAACTGTCCTGCTCAGCAGGAAGTTGAAGCCGTGCAGCTCCTCCCCGATTATG
>CAYSQN010000046.1:0-4774 GCA_964433305.1 Microcaldota archaeon
CCTGGCTGGAACAGAATTTTTCTCGTTACCCCTCCCTTGAGGATGGCGGCAGCAACAATATTGGTGTCTACTACATATTCCATCACTATCCCTTCATTTTCTTCATATCTTCATCAATACGCCTGGTCATGCTCCTGTTTATCTTCCTCGAAATCTCCATGACATCCCTGTCAGTCGCCTTGCTTCCAGCCGTAAGCCTATTGAGAAGATCCAGCTGCTCAGCCTTCTGCCTCCACGCCTGCCGTGCAACCTCGGACCAGTTCATTTCTGGGTACTTGTCCAGAAGCTTCTTGAGTTCATCAGGCACCGATATGGTCATGTTTGCCATTCTTACCACCTCGGGTATACACATATTTGCACATGTTTATATGTGTATTCACGAAAGGCTAGTTTAAGCGAATTTAAGCCGATTTTTACATTTAAAAACAAGAGGAGGGTGTCTTGCCGGTGGCGGATGCTGGCTCTTGAAAATAGGATTTGCAAAAGTTATGTTCCACAATCGTGGAGTGTATCATCGTCCATTGTGGAGTTCATTTTACTGCCGTGAAAAAATTCCCTCCGCTATAACATATATAAATCTAATCCGCGTAGCACGTTTTGGCGATCTGCATGGACAGCTTAGTAAAATCAGTCCTAGGTGAGCAAGAGCCAGCTCAAGCAGATTCTTTTGGCTCAGACCAGATTAAGATAGTGACAGTAGGAGTAGGAGGAGGCGGAACCAACACCATAAACCGGCTTATCCGCTCGGGAGTCAAGGGTTGCGAGCTCGTCGCCGTCAACACGGACCGGCAGCACCTGAACATGATTCACGAGAAGGCTAAGAAAATCCTCATAGGAAAGACCATCACCAAGGGCCTGGGGGCTGGAGGCTATCCAGACACGGGCGCCAAGGCAGCAGAAATTGACAGGCCGCTCATCGAAAAGGAAATGGAGGGCGCGCACCTGTGCTTCATCTGCGCCGGAATGGGAGGTGGGACCGGAACGGGCGCCGCGCCAGTAATCGCAGAGATTGCAAAGGAGCAGGGAGCCATCGTAGTTGCGATGGTGACTTACCCATTCAACCTCGAGCGCGCACGCCGCGTGAAGGCCGATGAGGGAATTGCCAAGCTTCGAAAGCACGTTGACTCAGTCATCGTACTTGACAACAACAGGCTGGTGAAACTCGTCCCCAACCTGCCCATGAACGAGGCGTTTGCGGTCGCAGACGAAATCCTCGCGAAAGCAGTGGGCGGACTGGTATGGACCATCACGCAGCCCTCACTCATCAACATCGACTTTGCGGATGTCCGCTCAATCGTCCAGGGAGGAGGCGTAGGCTTCATCGCTGTGGGCGAGGGCAAGGGCACCGACAAGGTGCGCGGTGCTGCTGAAGGCGTTCTCAAGAACAAGCTGCTTGACGTAGACTACGAGGGCGCAAACGGAGCGCTCATCCACATCTCAGGCGGTGCCGACCTGACCCTTGGTGACGCCATCAAGGCAGGAGAGATAATCACCGAGAAGATGGACCCGCAGGCAAACGTCAAGTGGGGAGCACGCCTGATTCCAGGCTACGACGGCAAGCTAGAAATAGTCGCCATCGTGACCGGTGTCAAGGGCGCCAACATCTTCGGCGCAGGGGCAGACGAGCCGAAGAAGGAAGTGTCCTACAGCGACATCGAAATAATCGGGTAAGTTTTTTTTCAAACCAGGGGGGCGATATCGCCATTTCGCCCTTCTGAGGATTTTTTATCGCTCCCCAGCGCAAGCTTTTTTCCAGCCTGGCGGCGCCTCATTCATTTTAAACCCCGCGTGAGGAGAAACGGCATGGCTCCTCCGCAGTCGGCATGGTCAAAGCCGCTGCCGCAGCTTTTCAAGGAACTTTCATCCTCTCCTGAGGGGCTGAGCAGCACGGATGCAAAAAACAGGCTGCTGCGGGACGGGGCAAATTCAATTGCGGACAAGGACCGCCGCGCCTGGCTGGACATATTGCGGACACAGTTCGAAAATCCGCTGCTCCTCATTCTGATTGCAGCCTCGCTTGTCTCCACCATTTTTTCCGAGGACTGTTTCATTCCACTGGGGATAATTTGCCTTTCATTGGACACCTCAATCATTCTTTCAGTCATACTCATGAGCGTGCTGTTGGGGTTTGGGCAGGAGTACAAGGCCGAAAAAGCGCTTAGCGAATTGAAAAAATACATCTCCTACCGCGCTTTAGTCCTCCGAAACGGGCAAAAAGCGCAGGTAGATGCGCGCGAGCTCGTGGCAGGGGACATCATTTTCCTGGGGTTGGGCGACATCGTCCCTGCCGACGTGCGCATCATAGAAACCAATGGGGTTGCCGCCAACCAGTCAGCGCTCACAGGCGAATCAAGGGAAATTTCCAAGTCCGAAAAACCTTCCCCTGAGCGCGCAAAAAGCCCGCAGGACATAACAAACGGCATGTTCATGGGAAGCGTGGTGGCGGACGGAACCTGCAGGTGCATCGTGGTGTCCACTGGCGCGAACACCTTTTTTGGCAAGACCGCCTCGATTTTCAGCGCCAAGGTTCCTGAGACCGATTTCCACCGGGGCACGAGGCGGTTCGGGGACATGGTGCTTCGCATCACCATCGCCCTTGCTCTGTTCGTCTTTGCGGCAAACGTGTTTCTTGGCCACGGGGAAAAAAACGTCTGGGTGGATAGCGCGCTGTTCGCGCTTGCCATTGCGGTGGGCATTGCGCCAGAAGCGCTGCCCGCAGTGATAACCATCGCCCTTTCAAGCGGCAGCCTGATGCTCGCCAAAAGCAAGGTCATCACCAAGCGGCTTTCCGCAATTGAGGACCTTGGCAACATGGATGTTCTTTGCACCGACAAGACCGGGACGCTGACCGAGGAGGGGCTGCACTTCGAGAAATACGTGGACTTGGACCGCGCTGACAGCCACAACGTATTCACTTACGCATACCTATGCAACAGCGCGGTGGGCATCGCCAAGGTGAGAGGAAACGCGCTTGACGCAGCCATCCGCAGGACCGGGCTGCAAAAAGGGATAGACGTATCCGGCTTCAAAAAGCTCGAGGAAATTCCGTTCGACTACCAGCGCCGCCGCATGGGGCAGGTGGTGAAAGAGGGGGCGCACCGCTATCTGATTGTGAAAGGCGCCCCGGAATCGGTATTTGCCCAATGCTCGCACGTGAGGATGGGCGGACGGCTTTATTCGGCTTCGCGCAAGCGATTGGAAGTGAAGAAGATGATTGAGGGCTACCACCGCGAAGGATACAGCAGCCTCGCAGTCGCCTACAAGAAAATAAGTGAAAAAAAGAGCTATTCCCCTCGCGACGAGGGGGGGTTGGTGTTCCTCGGCTTCGTGCTTTTCAGCAATCCGCCCAAAAGCACGGTCCATGCGACTCTTTCCAGGCTGAAAAGCCTCGGGGTGCGCCCAATACTCCTTACTGGCGACGATGCCATCGTGACAAGGCAGCTTTGCGAAAAAGTGGGCTTCCCCCTTCTTGGAGGCCGCGTGATTTTGGGAAGCGAACTCTCCGCCATGACTCCGGAAAAACTTTCCAATGCGGTGGAGAGCTACAGCGCGTTTGCGCGGCTCACCCCTGACCAGAAGCTCTCCGTCATTGAGGCGCTTCGCGCCAACGGGCACGTGGTGGGCTTCATGGGCGATGGCATTAACGACGCCCCCTCGCTTCGCAGCGCGGATGTGGGAATATCCGTTGACAGCGCCGCAGATGTTGCCAAGGGGGCATCCCACATCATACTGCTTCGCAAGAGCCTGGGGGCGGTCGCAGACGGGGTGCAGGAGGGACGAAGGATATTCGCCAACATCACCAAGTACATCCTCAACACCATGAGCGCGAACCAGGGGAACATGATAACCATCGCGCTCTCCTCCATTTTCCTGCCCATACTGCCCATGCTGCCCTCCCAGATATTGCTCAACAACATCCTCTCCGACCTTCCGCTTTTGAGCGTGGCAAGCGACAACGTTGATGAGCGCACATTGCGCAAGCCCCAGCGCTGGAACATGAAATTCATACTCAAGTTCATGCTCTTTTTCGGGGTGATAAGCACGGCATTTGACCTGCTTTTCATCTGCACCATGGCCTTCGTGCTGCACACGCCCACCGACGAATTCCGCACCGCCTGGTTCCTGCTCTCAGTGCTAAGCGAAATGCTCATAGTCTTCTCGCTTCGCACACGGCTGCCGTTTTTCAAAAGTTCCCCCTCGCTTCTGCTTGTGGCGGCTACTATTGGCGCGATACTGCTGTCGGTGACTGTCATTTATTACGCTCCGGTTGCCGAACTTTTCAGCTTTGTTCCCATCGGGCCGCAGCTTCTAGCGCTTACCGCAAGCGTGCTTGTCGCATATTTTGCTACCACTGAGCTAGGCAAGGCATATTTCTACTCAAAAATAGCGCCGGAAAAGGAAGAGGGCAAAAAGAAATGAGCCGCATGCAATCTGCCGGCCGCTTCCCGAAAATTTGCCCCTCCGCACATCTTTTCTGCGCGGGCATTATCACAGGGGCATCCCTTGATTTCCCAACGATTTTTTTCTTCCCTTCGCTGGATTTTTCCGCATTCTCGCCCCCGGCAGCGCTCCCCCCGCAACTGCTGCGCGTGAACTCGAGGGTGGCCATGGGCAGCACCAGCCTGATTCTGCAAAGCACTTTTTCTCCGGCGTTTTTTGCCATTAATTTCTCAGCGGCTTTTGAGCTTATAATCAAGAGGAAGGGGCAATGCCGGTGGATTTCGCCTTTGTAGTCTCATTTTTTCTCCGTCGTAATGGCAGATTGCTTCAGAAC